>JAKOPX010000246.1 GCA_029778665.1 Bacillota bacterium
CTCCTTTGCAGTGGACATCGTCAGCCCTATAAGGCCGGCCTTTGACGCGGAATAGTTGGCCTGTCCCCTGTTGCCGTACCTGCCCGCGACCGAGGCGATATTGACTATGCGGCCGTACTTCTGCTTTATCATTTGCTTCACGGCCAACTTCGTACATATGAAGGCTCCCTTGAGATTTATGTCAAGTACCAGGTCCCAGTCCTCTTCCGACATCATGGCCAGCGGCTTGTCTTTCGTCACCCCGGCATTGTTCACAAGGATGTCCAGGCTGCCGAAGGTTTCCACCGCTGTTGCGACCATTGCCTTTACATCATCCTGGTTCCTGACATCGCCTTTTGCCACCGCCACCCTGTACCCGGCTTTCCTGAGTTCCTCTGCGGTTTCGTCGAGCGCTTCCGATGACGGGATATCGTTCAGTACGATATTCGCACCCAGGGAAGCCATCTTTATCGCTATCGCCTTGCCCAGACCCCTGGCGGAGCCGGTTATCAGGGCGGTCTTTCCGTTAAGCTGCATCATATCCGCCTCCTCGTCTATTTTCCTATTTCCTCAAGAGTTTTTTCCAGTGATGACAGGTCCTCCACGTTGAAGGTCCTGGCGTCCCTGTCTATTTTCCTCATGAATCCGCTGAGCACTTTACCAGGTCCGATCTCAACAAAAGTATCGGCTCCCAGTTCCAGCATATGCCTTATCGAATCCTCCCAAAGTACCGGGCTGCATACCTGCCTTGCCAGAAGGTCCTTTATTTCCGCGGGAGATCCGACTATTTCGGCAGTCACATTAGCGACCAGCGGTACTTTAAAATCGCTGAATTCGATGTTTTCAAGCTCTGCACGCAACCTGTCCCTTGCAGGCGTCAGCATGCTGCAGTGGAACGGAGCGCTCACAGCTAGCTGTACTGTCCTTTTGGCACCTCTTTCCCTGCATAGTTCCATTGCTTTTTCAACTGCCCTGGTTTCCCCTGCTATCGATATCTGGCCCGGACAGTTGTAGTTAGCCGGCTCTACGACACCGTACTGCGATGCCTCCCTGCAGCAGTCCTCCACGTCTTCCCTTGAAAGCCCGATGATGGCCGCCATGGTCCCGATTCCCAGCGGCACTGCTTCCTGCATGTATTTCCCCCTTTTCCTGACAAGGGATACCGCCGTTTTGAAGTCCATAGTACCGGACGCCACATGGGCGGAATACTCACCGAGGCTGAGCCCGGCCGTGAAATCCGGCTTTATGCCTGCTTCGAGAAGGGGCATCAGGCATGCCACGCTGGCAGTCACAATGGCAGGCTGCGTGTTTTCGGTTATTTTCAGCGTCTCCTCATCGCCTTCGAATATCATTTCCCTCATATCGAAGCCTAGTGCTTCGCCTGCCTGATCGAATATGTCGGATGCGGACCTGTATTCGGCCGCGATATCTTTTGCCATCCCTTTATACTGGGCTCCCTGTCCGGGGAAAATGAAAGCGATCTTACCCATACGGATCCTCCATACTGTTTCTGACTAATTATATGCTCCAATTATTTGCTCCACCTCAGAAGCGCGGAACCCCATGTCAGCCCGCCGCCAAACCCCACAAGCACCAGGTTGTCTCCCCTGTTGATGCGCTTTTTCCGGTATGCATCATCCATGGCTACAGGTATCGAGGCTGAAGACATGTTCCCATATTTCCGGATTATGGTGTAAACCTTCTCAAGAGGCACGCCGAGCCTTTTGGCGGCGCTTTCGATTATCCTGCTGTTTGCCTGGTGGGGTATTATGTATTTTACGTCATCGAGTGTGATGTCTGCCTTTTCCATCACCTTTTCCGTGGCATAAGGCATTATTTTGACAGCGAACTTGAACACATCGTGACCGTCCTGGTAAACTGCAATCTTGTTCTCGTAGTTCTTCCTCTTTTCCAGTTCCTCTTCCGGCATGTAGAGGCATGGGATAGTGATATGGTGGCCGTTCGCGCCGTCAGCGCCAAGGTATGTCGACAATATTCCAAATCCTTCTTCCACCTTCCCTACGACCACTGCCCCCGCTCCATCTCCGAACAGGACACAGGTCTTCCTGTCGGTCCAGTCAACAGCCTTCGACATGCCTTCGCTGCTGACCAGGAGCACATGCTTGTAATAGCCGGTCTCGACGAACTGCTTGGCGATCGTCAGCCCGTATATGAAGCCCGAACATGCGGCCATTATGTCGAATGCCGCAGCATTCTCCGCTCCTGTCTCCTTCTGGACGATGCACGAAGTGGATGGTGTAAGGAAATCCGGAGTGCTGGTGGCCACCAGCACAAGGTCGATTTGCCCGGGTTCTATGCCCGAGTCCTTGATGGCCTGTCTGGCTGCTTCAACAGCCAGCGAATATGTGGGAGTGTTCCTGTCTGTTATCCTTCTTTCAGAGATCCCTGTTCTCTGGATTATCCATTCGTCAGAGGTGTCGACCATCTTCTCAAGGTCTGAGTTGGTCAGTACTTTTTCCGGGACGCAGCTTCCTATACCTAAAATACCAACGTTTACGCTCTCTTTTTGCCTTTTCGCCATCAACAGCAACCTCCATCTTTTCAACACTGTTGCGTATCTCATCGAATACAGGGCTGTTTGCGAGGTTCAAAGTTTTGAATATCACGTTCCTGATGGTCTTCTCGTCCGAATTTCCGTGGCTCTTGACAACAAGCCCGTTGACGCCCAGGACAGGCGCCCCTCCGTCTTCGGACGGATCCACCATCTTCTTGAAGGCCTTCATATCTTTCATGACGAACAGGGTGGATATCTTCGAAAATATGTTCTTCGTGAACATACCTTTCAAAAGCCCTGCAAAGAAAGATCCGGTCCCTTCAAGGAACTTCAGCATCACGTTTCCTACATACCCGTCGCACACCGCAACATCGACATTTCCCAGCGGTATGTCCTTACCCTCGATGTTGCCTACGAAGTTCAGGTCGGACGTTTTCAGGAGTTCGTAAGCCTGTTTGAGTATCTCGGTGCCCTTCCTGGCTTCCGTCCCCATGTTCACAAGGCCGACCCGCGGTTTTTCCATGTTGAACAGCCCTTTCATGTACGCTGAGCCGAAAATCGCAAACTGCAAGTAATTCACGGGCCTGCATGTAGTGTTCAGTCCGGCGTCTATCAGCAGGCATTTCCCGGCCTTCGTGGGGATTATTGCCCCGAGTGCCGGCCTGTCGACGCCTTTCATCCTGCCGAGTATGAACAGCGCGCCTGTCAGCAGGGCTCCTGTGCTCCCGGCGGAAAGGAAAGCGTCTCCCTTCTTCTCCTTCAGCATATTGAAACCGACGACCATGGACGAGTTCTTTTTTCTCCTGATGGCGCGTGTCGGGATGTCATCGTTCGTTATCACTTCTTTTGCATGGATCACTTCTATCCTGTCGCTCCTGAAATTCCTTGCCGCAAGTATCCTTTCGATCTGCTCCCGGTCGCCGATAAGCGCTATCTCGAATCCGTCCCGCATTTTCACGGCATCGATGCTTCCGTTGACGATGGCATCCGGTGCGTAGTCTCCTCCCATGGCATCTATCAGTATCTTCAAATCTGTTCACCCCGTATTTTTCTCTGTTTTCCCGGTTTTTTCATAATTTAAGATACTATTTTTCCTGGGGTTTTTCAAGGGAAACAAGTATGAATTTCCCTCGGAACATCTCGGTCTGCCTGTCGTATATCCTGACCCAGACGATGTAGCTGTTTCCCCTGGTCCGTTTCACCTCAGCCTTGGCAATCAGTCTCGTTCCTGAGTATACGGGGTTTTTATACTTGATGTTGGCGACGCCCACGAGAGCGACATCCGCATCGATGACCGCTATGGCAAGGGATTCGGCAAGCGAGTAGATGAAATGGCCCCTTATGATCTTTGTCCTTTCAAAGGCCATCGAATCATCTGTTTCCAGGATGGATACTCCATATTTCCCCAGGGTTATGTCGATAAGCTCGCCTATGATCTCTCCGCCCTGCAGCGACTTGACTTTGCTGTAATTATTCTCGGCAACGCTCTTTATCCTTTCCCTCAGTTCCGGGATACCCATCTCGAGCCTGTCAAGCCTTATAGTAGGCACGCTGACATTGAACAGTTCGGCCAGTTCCTCGTCCGTGAGGAACGGGTCTTCCTTTATTTTTTCTATCAGCTCCTGCTGCCTTTCCTTTTTTGATGAGGATGATCGGCTCATTCGTCAAACACCTGCTTTGCATGCTTTTGTGTGATAATTATTACCTGATACTATGTCCTATTACTAAAAGTATATAATATATTTCACATGTATGCAACAATTTTATCAAAAACGGGGAGACTTCCTTCCGCTGAGCGTCGGAACATCTCCCCGTCGTATGCTTTATCCGGGACTTACGTGTTGATATCGATGACCCTGCTGTTCTTTTTGAGGTAATCATACAATGAGTATA
>JAKOPX010000247.1 GCA_029778665.1 Bacillota bacterium
AGCATTGAAGGTATGTTTACCTTTTTGCCGTTCAGCGCGAAATGTCCATGTCTTACAAGCTGCCTTGCCTCAGGCCTTGATGTTGCAAGTCCAAGCCTGTAAACCACGTTGTCCAGCCTGGTTTCGAGTATCTGCAGAAGGTTTTCGCCGGTGACGCCTTTCCTTCTGACTGCCATTTCAAAGTATTTCCTGAACTGTCTTTCAAGTATTCCATAAAATCTTTTTGCTTTCTGCTTCTCACGCAGCTGCATGCCATACTCAGACATTTTCTTCCTCTGCTGTCCGTGCTGTCCCGGAGCATACGCCCTTCTGGCGACAGAGCATTTATTGGTATAGCATCTTTCGCCTTTCAGAAAAAGCTTTTCGCCTTCCCTGCGGCAAAGTCTGCAAACTGATTCCGTGTACCTTGCCATCTGTCTTTACACCTCCAAATCACACTCTTCTTCTCTTGGGCGGCCTGCATCCGTTGTGCGGAATAGGCGTCTCGTCCTTGATCAGGCTGACATCGAGCCCGGCTGCCTGCAATGCTCTGATTGCAGCTTCTCTTCCGGAACCCGGTCCCTTTACATACACCTCAACAGTTTTGAGGCCATGTTCCATTGCTGCCTTTGCCGCTGTTTCCGCAGCCATCTGAGCTGCGAACGGAGTGCTCTTTCTTGAACCTCTGAAGCCCAATCCGCCAGCACTTGCCCATGAGATGGCATTTCCTGCTGTATCAGTAATAGTAACTATAGTATTATTGAACGTCGAACGGATATGCGCCGCGCCGCGCTCAATATTCTTACGCTCTTTTCTTTTCCTTGTGGTTCTCTTCCCGGTAGCTCTAGCTGCCATGCGATAATCAACCTCCTGTCCCTACTATTTCTTACGCTGTACGCCGACAGTCTTCTTGGGGCCTTTTCTTGTCCTCGCGTTGGTCTTGGTCCTCTGGCCTCTGACCGGTAAACCGGCCCTGTGCCTTCTGCCCCTGTAGCAGCCTATCTCTATAAGCCTCTTGATGTTCAGCGCAACCTCTCTCCTGAGGTCACCTTCCACCTTGTATTCCTTGTCTATCACTTCCCTGAGCCTGCTGATCTCATCGTCAGTCAGATCTCTGACTCTCGTATCAGGGTTGATAGCAGTCTTTTGAAGAATTTCCTTCGCCTTGCTTCTGCCTATGCCATAAATGTAGGTCAGGCCGATTTCCACCCGTTTTTCCCTGGGCAGGTCTACTCCGGCAATACGTGCCATCTTGTCAAACACCTCCAAATAATCTTACCGTGTAACATCCTTATCAAATAATAACTTCGTGCAGGGTCACATACATTATGGCACATATGTCTACAATAATAACATACCTTAATATATTGACCCGGTATATATGATCAACACCCGGATCATGTGCGTCAAAAAACGCACAGGCAGCCGCATCCGGGATGGTCAATTCAAATCTCCTTCGGGCCGGATAATTGATAATTGACCGCAAGCCAAGCTTAGATTATACCACACACCGCCCGATTAAACAAGCTTGCATGCGCAATTTTCAATTATCAAATATCCGTCTGCCCCAACCATGTCAGGTGCGTCCGGAGCATCAACCCTGTTTCTGTTTATGCTTCGGATTCACACAAATAACCATTACCTTGCCTTTTCTTCTGATTATCTTGCATTTTTCGCATATAACTTTTACTGAAGGTTTTACTTTCATTTTCTGCACTCCCCATTCGGTAATAATGTAATATTTATTGCAATGTTGTTTTTTACTTGGCTCTCCAGGTGATCCTTCCACGTGTGAGATCGTACGGCGACAGTTCCAGTGTCACCCGGTCCCCCGGCAGGATCCTTATGAAATTCATCCTGAGCTTGCCTGAAATATGTGCAAGCACCCTGTGGCCATTGTCCAGTTCCACCTGAAACATTGCATTGGGCAATGCTTCGACAATCCTACCCTCAACCTCGATTACGTCTTCCTTTGACAAAACTCAAACCCTCCTTTAACTGACAAAATCAACCAAAGCTTTCCTGACTTCAGCGTTTGTGATTCTGTCCCCGTTCTTCAGCTTCTCTGCAAGTCCTTCCGCTATTTTATCTGTCATGTTGAGATGCTTTATTTTCTTTTTCTTCGGTTTCTCCACTCTTCGCAGATCGCCGTCGCAAATCTCAACATACAGGTCGTCTATCACCCTGGTTATAACAAATGCTCTCCCGGCATCCCTGCCGGCGCGGGAAACAACTATCTGACCTACAGCAGCATTCAAGGATCCTCACCTCTGAGTTTTGTCATGATAACTGGCTCGCCGCCGGTAACAGCTATTGTGTTCTCATAATGGGCAGACAGCTTTCCGTCGGCTGTTACCACGGTCCACTTATCACTGAGGATTCTCACATTACTGACTCCCTGATTTATCATCGGTTCTATTGCCAGTGTCATTCCCGGCTCAAGCCTTGGTCCTCTTTCCCGGGTTACATAGTTGGGTATCTGGGGAGCTTCCCAAAGATCCTTGCCTATGCCGTGTCCCACATATTCACGCACTACCGAAAATCCGTTGCCCTCTGCGTGTTTTTGTATGGCCCTGGAGATATCCACGATCCGGTTGCCTTTGACAGCGTATTTCAACCCTTCATAAAAGCACTGCTTCGTCACTTCTATCAGTCTGTGGGCGCTGTCCGATATGTTCCCGACAGCAAACGTCCTCGCCGCGTCGGCGCAATAGCCGTCAAAGCTGGCCCCCATATCGACACTTATAATATCTCCATCTTTTAACTCCCTTAAACCCGGGATCCCGTGTATGACCTCATCGTTGACCGATGCGCAGATCGTACCCGGGAAATCGGGTCCGCCTTCTATGGGGCACGGTACACCCTTGAAGAGGGGTACTGCTTTTTGCTTTCTTATATAGTCCTCAGCTATCCTGTCCAGTTCAATC
>JAKOPX010000248.1 GCA_029778665.1 Bacillota bacterium
CTTGAACGACGTTTTTTTCATCCCGAGCCAGGGCACCCGCCTTGCATACGCTGATGCATGGAGCATCATCGCACTGCTGACATGTCATTGGTACGTTAGCCCCCGCCTCAAACCTGTAGACAGTGACCCGCGCTAAAGATGGCCTAAACTCTCCCTCCTTTTCCAGAGAGCAAGCCAACTCGCAACTGCCACAGCCTACGCACTTCTCCGGAGAAATGACAAGTACCTTCTCCATTTCCAATCCCCCCTATAAATAAGTTTTTTAAACAGGCCCGCTTCCCCCTTGGGCAGGCCCAAAACCAATTCATAAAATGTGTTAATGTACGAGAATCCGAAACTTCGACGCATACTCGCGTTTCCTACACCTAGGGCACAACCTGGCATCCGGATCCTCTATTCCCGTAAATTCCAATGCTTCTTCCGTGGTATATGTTTGGCCACAAATCGGGCATCGTATTAAAGTAAATTTGCGATCCCATATGGTCCTTTCGTCGCCTTCATCAACGCACTCAATATATCCGGTAGGACATACGTCGGCGCAAGCACCGCAACCTATGCACTGCGTTGGCGGCTCCATGAAAGGCGGAACTATCCTCTTGTTAAATCCCCTCCATGCCGGCCCTATGGCACTGGGTCCAAGCGTCTCGCAAGCCCTGACGCACCTGTCGCACCTCACACACTCGTCGGGATCGAAGGAAAACCTTGGCTCGACGCTCACGCCATATTCATTGGCTAATACGTTTAACCTGGCCGACTTGGGCGCCCGATTCAGCAAAAGCTTCAAGACGAATTTTCGTGCCCTTATGACCTCATCGCTTTTCGTATTTACTTCAATCTGGGCACGTATGGGATACATGCAGGATATGGCAAGCTCGCCCCTTCTGCCGGGTCTAAGGATTTCAACCATACACAGCCTGCAGTTACCGTCAGGCGGTAATGCCGGATGATGACAGAGCGTTGGGATCTCTACGCCCGCCATCTGGGCAGCCTCCAAAACGGTCGTCTCCATGGGAACCGACAGGTTTACGCCATCTATTACGATATCGATAGGATCACGCATTTTTAACCCTCCTTGAGGAGGCTATCGAGTTAGTAGGACAAACGTCCATGCATTGTCCGCAGCCTATGCATTTTAACGCATCGACTACATGAGGTCCTCTAGCCTCGCCCGAAATGGCCTTCACAGGACATGTCCTGGCGCATTGCCCGCAGCCTATGCAGCTGTCCTTGTCTATTTTTGCAGCAAAAAGCCCGGTACATACCCCGGCGCGACAGTAGCCTTCGACGTGCTCCTCGTACTCTTCATGAAAGTACTTTAAAGTGGAAAGGACAGGATTTGCTGCCGTCTTGCCTAAACCGCACAAAGCGGTTTTATCCAGCTCATGTGCCGTATCCTCTAAAAGCCCTACATCCTGTAGGCTGCCCTTGCCTTCAGTTAAATCATGAAGCAGCTTTTGCAATACCTTTAGCCCCTCCCGACAGGGAGTACATTTGCCGCATGACTCCTCGACGAGGAAGTCGATGAAGTACTTCGCCACGTCGACCATGCAGGATC
>JAKOPX010000034.1 GCA_029778665.1 Bacillota bacterium
CATCGCTCCTGAAATATCCACGGCTATCACCGTATCCACCTTTGGCGCAACAGCCCTTGACAGATAGCCGTCGCCTGCCCCGAGGTCTACCAGTACCATGTCTTCGCTCAGCAAACCGGAAGTGAGCAGCCTGTCTATCACATCTGCGTCGTAATAGCCGCTCCGGAGTTTGCTCCATTCAGGCGCGACCCTGTCAAAGAATTCCCTTGCATCAATTTCACTGCCGGAATACTGTTGTGAATCTCCGGACGACAGCCACTGGATCAGCGCCTGCCTGCTGAACCTCCATTCCCTGCCTATCTTCCTGGCAGGTACCTTTTCCTCCTTCAGCAGTTTAATGAAGGTCTTGATGCTGACATCGAACAATTCAGCAGCTTCTTCCATGTTGAGAATTTCTTTTTCCACGCTATCAGGCTCCCTCATGCAATCTGCGCCAAATCACGTACGGTCCTGCACACCGCAACAGATATGATGCTCCGGCAAACAAGAAAATAAAGCCGGAATCCGAAACCACTTCCTATTATATCCTTTAATCCAATATATATCAACAATCAATTACAACTATATTACCAGCAGCTTCATGTTCAAAGCAATTATTTTCACTTACTCCCGGAGCAGTAACAGCATGCACGCACAGGATAGGTCATAATGGAAGGACGCTTTGGACAGAGAAAAATACGAATACGGAACAAAAGACCGTCACGGTTAAATTGCCGGCTTTGGAGCTATAGCCTGTCTTGCGTGAAAAAACCTGTTATACACCCGGGAAGTGGTTTCCGGCAAAAAAGCCGACACCAGGTTAGCTTCATCGCTTACGTCTGTATCGCTTTGACTCAATCCATAGTATCATCGCAATTTGAAATACTGGTCCGTCAGGTCTCCCAGTTTGTTATAATTTCCGATACAAGCCGTATAAAGTCCTTCTCAACTCTTTTCGCAGTCTCCATGACTTCTGCGTGGTCAAGTTTCTGTTCCAGGATACCGGCAGCCATATTCGTTATGCAGGAAATCCCAAGTACTTTCATGCCGCAGTGCCTCGCCGTGATCACTTCAGGCACTGTCGACATGCCGACCGCGTCGGCGCCAAGAACGCGGAGCGCACGTATCTCTGCCGGGGTTTCGTACATAGGTCCCTGGGCAAACGCATAAACTCCTTTCTTCAGTCCGATCCCTATACCTTCGGCTATATGCTCTGCGAATTTTATCAGGTCCTTATCGTACGCATCGCACATATCTGGGAACCTTGGCCCGAATTCATCAAGGTTCCTGCCGCGCAGCGGCGATGGTGCAAAGAAGCTTATATGATCTGTGATGAGCATCAGGTCGCCGGGCCTGAACGAGGTATTTATACCGCCGGCGGCATTGGTCACGATCAGGCTGTCAATGCCCATCAGTCTGAGAACCCTTACATGGAATACCACCTGCGAAATATCATAGCCTTCGTAATAATGGAACCTGCCCTTCATGGCAAGCACGCTCTTTCCTCCCAGCATGCCGCATATTAGCTTGCCGGCATGGCCTGTAACCGTGGTTTCAGGAAACCCAGGTATATCGCGGTAATCGATTTCAACAGGCTGCTCCAGCGAATCTGCCAGGGGCCCGAGACCGGACCCCAGGATTATGGCGATCCGGGGTGTCGCGTCGATCCTAGATCTTATGTAGTCTGCTGCGCTTTTGCACTTCTCCATGTAATCAGATGCACTCGTAAAATTATGCATAGCGTTCACCTTTCAGTATTTAATCGTCCGATGATATCCTTCTGCACGGTATTAGGGCCCGGCTTTCCGAAAACAGGATCCGCGATCGGCCAGTTGGGTTCAGAAAACTTCCGACTCCCCTCCTCCGTACTCGATCTGGATCTGGGAAACGACGCCGTCTGAAACAACGACGGTCAGCAGTTCATATCCGTCGATGCAATATCCGTACGAAAAGTCGTCCTTATTGTTCGGCTCCCCGTACAGTTCAACGATCCGTTCCTCGCTGTCACCCGGTCTGAGGCCCCTGGGAGTCTCGTAGTCCGGGCTGACGACATTTACTATATGCACGATGTCATTGACGACGTATACCTGTGTATCATCTGCAAAATACAGCATCTCCGCCTTCATTCCATGATATTCTTCCTCTGTTTTTTCCACAGGTTCCTGTTCCATCACGTATAATAATTTTTCATATGTCATTCCGACTTCAATATCTCCCACCTTCAGGTCATCAACAGTGATCAGGCTGGCTTCATCGGAAATCTTGCCGAAACTTTCCCTGGTCGTTCTGGCACTCCTTGCTATATAAAGGATTTTTTCCCCGTTTTCAGCCATCCACCCGGGGTTCGCGGTCGCATCGACATGCAGGATCAGGTAACTGTCCCCGTCCACACGCACGAAATAAAGCTCGTTTTCGGAAACGGTTATCTTTTTCCCGACCCAGTTGTCCCTGAAAACAAAATCTTCAATCGTGCCTTTTTCCCCTGCCAGTTGCCTGTAAAACGTGTCTTCCGGTCCGTCGATCATCTTACCGTAGATCCTTATGGCGATACTGGGATCATCCGGCAGTATGTGATACTCTGATCCGTCCTCACTTCTGTCTTCGGCACCCCATTCCACCGGGATGTCGAACCAGAAGGCGAACTTCTCATTGCTGCCGGTCTTGTAATTCTCATCGAATGTCGGATAAAAAAGTATCTCTCCTTCAAGGTTCGTCGATGCGCTTATTTTAGGGGCACTGGGCGCACCATCCGAAACAGCTTCATCATTATTGCCTGTCCCTCCAACATTTGAACCGCAGCCTGTCAGCAGAAACAGCGACGTGATAAGGACTGATAGAATAAAACAACAGTACCGTGTCATTTGCGGAGACCTCACTCACAATAAACTGACATTTTCCATTGTTTTTATTCTATCATATTCTGACTGCTTATGACAGACCGGCATCCGGCTGACGACCTCCGGACCGGCGGAAACCTGTGAAATGTCACGATTCTGCATTGATCATCATTATTTTGCGCTGCTCATCGCAAATGATCGATCTTTTTTTCCCTTCGACCATCGTATTCAGTATCACCTTGCCTCCCCAGAGGTCCACGAAATGTTTGAGTGTCTCATTGGCATAAGTGAGTTCAAGTTCTCTGCCGTCATATAAATGCTCCAGCAGGAGCGTGTTTTCGCTCTGATTCCAGTCGACTATCCTTACGACCGGCAAACTTCCGAAACCAACGGAAGATGCTATAGTGTCCCTTATCTTCACCCAGCCCTTGTCATCAGGGACTTCCGAAACCACGTATTCAGTGCCGTGTTTTTCATACTCAAACAGCTTCATTTCCACACAGAGTTCCTTGGTGAGGTACCTCCTTATAAAGGTTTCGTCCCTTTCCACCGCTCTGACTTCAAATATCTTTCCGGTGTCCTTGTCATTTTTTTCGTATAGGTCCATGAAAATTTTGAATCCCAGGAAATACGGATTTATCCTGCCTTCGTAAGGCCTGATTATCTGGTTGTGTCTCCTGAGGAATTCGAAGTGGAGCTTCTGCGGAAGTTCCAGCCTGTTGAGTATCATGTAGTGCCAAAAGCTTGCCCATCCCTCGTTCATTATCTTTGTCTCGATCTGCGGGACAAAGTACCTCGTCTCCTCCCGGACGATATCGATTATGTCTTTCTGCCAGGATTCCAGCCTGCCGTACGTGCTGATAAAATACAGCAGGTCTTCTTCAGGCTCGAGCGGAAGGCGCTTCAGATCCGGCTCGTCGGTATATGTGGGTTTGGGTTCGAGCAGCGGAAAATCTCCTGCCGGCTTTTTGCTCCTTTCTTTTATCCTTTCCCTCAGTTCATCTTCCGAAAGCCTTTCGAATCCTATTGTCCTTTCGCACTGATAGCGCAGTGCGTGAGCAGCGTCCAGGACTTTCTCCACCTTAAGGTATCCTATGCTCGGATCCCTGATATATTCCCTCACCCTGTCCGCATGGTTTTTGAACATCTCCACCGTATTCTCAGCCCTGGTCCCTGACCTGAACAGCCTGTTGTTTTTGAAGAAATCGTTGTGGGCGTAGACGTGGGCCATCGTCAGGATCTGCAGGAGCAGCGAGTTGTCCTTCATGAGATAAGCTATGCATGGATTCGAATTGATCACCATTTCATAAGGAAGGCCGGACAGGTTGTATTTGTTCAGTGTCCTTATGCGTTCATAGGCTTTTCCATAGCTCCAGTGCGGATAATGGGACGGCATTCCTGAATAAGCTTCATAGGAAGTCATCTCTTCATAGCTCACAAGCTCGAATTCCTGATCGTAGCAGTCAAGCCCGAACTCTTCAGCTATTTCTTCTATGCGCCTGCTCCATATTTCAAGTTCGTTTAAGCTGTAATCCGCCATATCACGCCCCCTGTCAGTTCAGTTAATGATGTCACGGACCTGGCTGCTCTCTATCCCCGTCTTTGACCAGCAGCCTTTTCAATGCCGTAATAATGTCTTCCTTCCTGGACATTGTTACGATCACAAAATTATCAGCCTGGATTTTGCTGATGAATTCCGACTTCACGGTGCTTCCGGAAAAATAATAGCCGGGCACTATCTCGCCGTATCCGAAAAGGTTGCACTTCTCGCAAAGCTTTTTGGCATATTCTACAGCCCGTTCATTATCCTCTATCCAGTTGTCCCCGTCACTGCAGTGGAATGCGTATATGTTCCAGTTGGCCGGGTCGTAGTGCTGCTCTATGACTTCAAGGGCTTTTTCATATCCGCTGCTTATATAAGTGCCGCCAGATTCGCCCCTGTGGAAAAACTCAAGTTCGCTTACCACCTTCGCCGTGGTGGTGTGTGCGATAAAAACCACTTCCACGTTCGAATACCTGTGCCTCAGGAACTGGTACAGCAGGAAGTAAAAGCTGCGCGCCATATATTTCTTGGTCTGGTCCATGGATCCCGACACATCCATGATGCAGATCACGACAGCATTGAAGTCCTTCTTTTTTATTTCACGGAGCCTCCTGTACCGGAGGTCTTCTGCCGCAAATGCGAATCTGCCGCAGGGGCCGGTCCTTTCAGCAGCACCTCCATCCTTAACCCCTGGAGAAGCTGCTGCACTGCCGCCGTCAGCAGCGCCAGGAGACACCTCATCAATGTCGGGCATTTCCGGCAGTACCATATCATTACCAGGCATTCCCCCTGAAGCTGCTTCACCTGCTGCCCCGCTGATTTCAGCCAGTGTCCTTTTGTATGCCTGTTTCCTTTTGATTTTTTCCACAACCGATTTTTTTAGAGCCAGCCTCGGTGGTATGCCTTTATTTTGATACCCCAGCTTCCTGTACCCTTTTATGGATTCATGCGGCGATAGTTTCTTCCTGTCCAGGTCCGGCAGGTTCAGGTCGTCAAACAGGTAACCCACAAGTTCCTCTATCGTGATCTCGGTTTCATATATATCCTCGCCTTCGGCATTTCCGGCGCCGCCATATCCGTATATGCTGCCGTCGGAATCGTCGCCGACCACATCACCGCGCCTTTCATCCCCGTCGCCTGTTGCCGCGCCCTTCCTGTTGGTTCCGAAAATGAAACTGTATTCCCTGATGCCTCTCACAGGCACCTTTATTTTCTTGCTGCCGCTCTGGCCGATTATGCTCTCTTCCGATATTATGTTGCCCAGATTCCTTTTGATCGACTCTTCAACCAGTTCCTTGTGCCGCCGCCTGTCTTCGGCGGACCGTTCACGCCCGCACGGGTCGTACTCCCTGAAAATCGCCATAGTTCCGTCTCAGTCCTTCCACAGGTTGTTCGCGCTGTATTTCAGCACTACGTTGCAGCAATGGTCGCAATACCCGTTCCGTTTCATCTCCGCAACCATCGTGTTGTATTTCCTGTTCTGTTCCTCATCCCTCACTTTGGCCTTCGTGATGATCCTGCTGAGTTCCCTGACTGAAGCTGTAAGCTTTTTCTCGATCGCTTCCTTGAGAGGTTCGTAACTGCAGTAGTTAAGCTTGCCGCCGTTCCTCATCACGAAAAACATGTATGCAGTCACATCAGAGCGAAAACCCTTTGCAGATGCTTCTGTTATCCCTATCTGCTCCTCGATGGACCTCATGAACTTCTCGTCAGGTTCAAGTTCTTCGCCCGTATTGGGATCCTTGATCCTGGTCCTGTTGATATACGCCTCGGCATGGTCAAGGTAATTGTTGAAAAGGCTTTCCGCCTGTTCCCTGTAGCCATAAATGAAAGCCCTGGTTATCTCCTTTTCGAGGATCTTGTTGTACTCTTTCTTCACCTGGTCCTGTATGAACCTCACATACTTGTTCTTCTCCTCATCGCTGATCGAGAGTTCCTTAACAGACCTGATCAGCATTTCCATGACAGAGATGGGGTTTATGCAGTTCGCTTCGGATTCCGACAGCGCCGTGTCCAGCGCTTTCATTATGAACCTGGTTGAGATGCCTGTCATTCCTTCACGGGGCGCTTCTTCCCTTAGTTCCATTATGTCGATCTTGCGGGTCATGCCTTTCTCGACGATCTCTTCGCCGTTGTAGATCTTGAGCTTCGTCATCAGATCGACCTTCGACGACGGAGCAAGCCGGGTCAGTATGGCAAACATCGATGCCACCTCGATGGTGTGAGGCGCTATGTGAGCCTTGAACCTGCTCTTTTTCAGTATCTTTTCGTAAATCTTTATTTCCTCGTTCAGTTCAAGGCAGTACGGTACCTCTATCTTCACTATCCTGTCCAGGATGGCTTCGTTGGTGTGGTCAGACTTGAACTTGTTCCATTCGGCTTCGTTCGAATGGGCAAGGATGACCCCGTCAAAATAGATCATCGGGCCTTTTCCAGGTGAAGGTATGTATTTCTCCTGGGTTGCCGTGATCATTGCGTGCAGGTACTCTGTCTCATTCTTGAACACCTCTATGAACTCGACAACGCCCCTGTTGCCGACGTTGAACGCTCCGTTCAGCGACAACACCCTGGGATCGTCTTCAGGATAAAGGTCTATCTTCGAAATGTCGACACTTCCAATCAGCACACTTGTATCCTGGTTGTTCGGATCGACAGGCGGCACAACCCCGATGCCTTTCCTTCCGCTTACCGAGAACCCCGTCTTGATCACCGGGAAGTCCTCGTATCTGCCGTTATATTCATTTTTGAGCCTGTAACGGCAGACCGGGCAGAGATCGCCTTCTATCTTAACATTCAGGATCTCTTCGAACCTGTTCCTCAGATGATGAGGCACCAGGTGAAGCGGCTCTTCCTGCATCGGGCAGCCCTTCAGCGCATATATTTCCTGGCTGGCCTCCAGCGCACGCTTTATCTCTTCCATGATCGACGACTTCCCGGAGCCGACCGGCCCCACGAGATACAGGACCTGTCTTGATTCCTCACCGGCCATCGCCGCTGAATGGAAGTATCTCACGATATTCATTATCGTTTTGTCGATGCCGTAGAAATTTTCAAAGAACTTGTATTTTTTAATTATATCGTTGCCGTATATCCTTCTCAGCCTTGGGTCCTCATCCGTTCTGACCACCTCGACTCCCGCCTTTATGATCAGGTTGTATATCCTCTGGTGTGCAAGCATAGCAACTTCCGGATTCTTCCTTACTATTTCCAGGTAATCAAGGAACGTCCCCTCAAAACTGTCCCTGACCTTTTCCTGTCTGTCCTTCTCTATGATCTCGGAGATATTACCATCGAACATCAAGCCTGCCCTCCTTCTCCTGCAAAAGCCCCTTTTTATTTATATTAGCGGTCTTTTGCTAAAATACCATGGGGACAGTTCTTAAGAAACCTGACAGAGGGACAGTTCTTCAGGAAACGGCGATGGAGACGGTTCTTCAGGTCAGGGATCAGGAATGTTCCTGAAGAAATTGGTTATGGGGACAGTTCTCCAACAACATTCTTTCGCAGAACTGTCCCCATTCCTCTTAACCGTTTCCGCACCATTTTTTGAAGGACTGTCCCTCCGACTGGTTGCTGCAGGGCTGTCCCTCATCAAGGACTGTCCCTCTCGCTGTCTTCTCAAGAACCGTCCCCTTATGTACAAAAAAGCTGCCGTCAGTAAACTGACGGCAGCCTGATACTTTAAGGCATGACCAGTCTATTCTACCTTTGGGAGCCGGGCTATGCTCTTTTCGACATTCTCTGCCGAATACTCGACGTCTTTCATGTTGCCGCTGAAATAATAGTCGTACGCTGCCATGTCGAAATATCCATGGCCGCTCAGGTTGAACAGGATCACCTTCTCCTCGCCGGCTTCCTTCGCCCTTACAGCTTCGTCTATTGCTGCGCGGATGGCATGTGAAGATTCCGGAGCAGGGATGATCCCTTCTGCCCTGGCAAACATGACTGCTGCGTCGAACACAGATTTCTGGCCATGGGCAACGGCTTCGATGATGCCGTCGGCGTACAGCTGGCTTACGATGGCGGAAGCTCCATGGTACCTGAGGCCGCCGGCATGTATGCCTTCAGGCACGAAATCGTGCCCAAGCGTGTACATTTTTACGATAGGGGCCATTTTGGCCGTATCGCCGAAATCATATGCGAATACGCCTTTCGTGAGTGACGGGCAGGCTGCCGGCTCAACGGCGACTGCGCGAACTTTCGTGCCCCTGGTCAGCTTGTCATGGAGGAACGGGAAAGCGATGCCCGCAAAGTTGCTGCCTCCGCCGCAGCATGCAATAACTACGTCCGGATATTCATCAACCTTTTCCATCTGTAATTTTGCTTCCTGTCCGATCACGGTCTGATGCAGGCATACATGGTTCAATACGCTGCCCAGCGAATAATTTGTATCATCGTGCGCAGCCGCATCCTCGACAGCTTCGCTTATAGCGATGCCGAGGCTGCCCGTCGATCCAGGGTCTTCTTCGAGTATCCTTCTTCCGGACTGTGTCAGGTTAGTCGGGCTTGCGTAGACCTTTGCGCCGAATGTCTCCATGAACGAACGCCTGTATGGTTTCTGCTGATAACTAACCTTGACCATGTAAACGGTGCATTCAAGGCCGAAATGGTTGCATGCCATGCTAAGTGCGCTGCCCCACTGCCCTGCGCCTGTTTCCGTGGAAAGGCGTTTTATCCCGGCCTTCTTGTTGTAATATGCCTGAGCAAGGGCGGAATTCAGCTTGTGGCTTCCGGTCGCATTGGAACCCTCATATTTGTAGTAGATCCTGGCCGGAGTGTCCAGCAGCTTCTCGAGATTCCTTGCCCTGTACAGCGGCGAAGGTCTCCATTGCTTGTATATTTCACGGACCTCATCCGGTATCTCGATATACCTTTCAGTTGACACTTCCTGTTCTATCAGCGCATCAGGAAAGATAACCCTCATGTCCTCGGGCTTCAAAAGCTCACCTGTGGCTGGATTGCGATAGGGTTCGGGTTTGTTGGGCATGTCGGCAAGGATATTGTACCAATACCGGGGAATCTCGGACTCTTCAAGAGTGATTTTGACAACATCGTTCCTGCTGAACTTGCTCATCTCTTCTCATCTCTCCTCATCTATTCAGATTTTTAATTATTCTACTACATTATTTTCCTGTTTGCAATACGGACTGCCAAAATGGAGTCTCATCACTTATTCTGTCCGCGTCTTTCGCTTTGTTTTCAGCTTTGGCTTTGCTTTAGCTGTGATTTCAGTTGCCTTCAGCCCTGTTTTCTTTCTGTTTAGTCTGGTTTGCCTGTAGCTTTGTCTGAAGCTTCATCAGCTGCATTGCCGCGAGTTCCGCCTGCTGCATCATCTTCTTCGATTCGCTTGTAGCCATACTTTTCGATGATCATTCTGATCCCGAGGGAATCGGCATACCTTACGATATCGTCAAGTACCGCACCTACCGATTCAGCCGGTTTGTTCCCCGGGATCACGAGTATAAGTTCCTTCTCTTTTATATCCTCCCTCCTGATCACGATGTTGTCCCTGCCCCATGGTTTATCCTGCCCCTGGTACTCTTTCAGTTCCTTCAGGTATCCTTTCAGCGTTTTTTCGACAGTACGGGCGTCCTGATAGCTGGCAGCCGTCAGGTCCATGCTTTTGATCATTACCGCCCTGCCTGCCTCATACCTCGCGATCACAGGGAAGTTGTTCGGCAGGTTCGCTCCGAATATACGCCGTATTTTCAGACCCCTTTGAAAGTTGCTCAGCGACCATATATCATCATACTCTGACGATGGATCGCCGTCTTCAAGAACTCCCTTTTTCGTGTCGCCTCCAAGCCACGCCCTTGCCCGTGCACGCTGAACGATTTCCAGGTCTCCGGCGAATTTTATCGGCAGCGGCAGCCTGATCCTGTACCTGACAATGATATCTATATCCTCGTCCCTGTCCGAAAGGAATGACGACCCGCTGAAGTCAAGGCCGGCGAATCCGCCGTCCACATTGAGGGAGCGAAGCCTTTCATCTGCATCTGTGATTCCGTCCGTTACCAGGTATTTTTTCATATACTGTCTGACTATCGGAATGAACAGTTGTGTTTTTGCATCATCGAAAGCCTGCCCGGCTATGAAGTACGCGATGGTCCTGATTTCGTCAAGCGGGTCGGCGGCAATATCACTCGAATAGACAAATATCCTGCTGAATTTTTCCTTCACATCCTCCCGGAGGTCCTGGTCTGCAGGATAAGTACCCCCATCGCTGAACAGGGAATCTTCAGCTCCGAGCAAATAACCACAGGCATCTATGACACTCCGGGCCTGGTCTGCCAGGAGCTCCGACCTTTCGATCACAGTTTCCCTCATCGTATCATGCAGGTCACGTATCCCGCTGATATGATATATGTAACCTGAAGACGCTATCTCCTGTGCTGTCTCTGAAAGTGCATGCTGTATCAGTGCATACGTGTAGACTGTCCTGATAAGGAATATGACCGAGAAAAATGCACACAGCAGCAAAGGAAGCACGATTGCCGCTTCCAGCGTTACGGCTCCCTTTGACCCGGGAGCACAGGTTTTGCTCAGGCCCTTTCTAAACCGCATGAAATGCAGATTCCTTTCATTTTTTCCCAGAAAGATATCGTATGCCTGCAGAAAGATACTTTCAACGGCTGCATACTTAAATGCCTTTATGCCGAAGCAGTTTCATGCAATTCTTCATTACGATATTTTTTGCGGTCCGTTTTCCCATAACATTTTATGCTGCAGTTGCCTGACGGCTGCCGCATGCCGCCGCTTCCTTGATACCGCCGCATTCTGCGGCAACCTTGCAAGGATCCCCGCCGGGATTTTCAGTATCCCTTATATAAAAGCACCTTGTATATGTATCTCCCGTCGCCGGTTTGCAACTCCTTGCGGATAAATGGCTGCGTAATGAACAGGTATTTCATCGATACTTCCGCCTCTATGCGGACGCAGGTATGGCATCCCGCCATCCTGAAAACATCGTTTCCTTCGGCATTGCATATGTTCAGCTGTATCAGGTCCTCTATCCTGCTGAGTTTCGTATCTTCATTTACAGCAAGCAGAAATAACCTCAGGTAGTCATGATAACTGAAGTACAGACGCGGGTCGGTTTTCGGGCCTGCCTCCGAAGAGATGCCTATATCGAGCCGCCAGTCTCCCTTCAGCTTGTAGACAGGCACGGTTCTGCCCTCCAACAGATCCTTAACGTCTATCACCGATTCACCGAGGCTCCACCCGGCCATTATGAGGTTTGAAACCAGCGGTATCCCGGCACCTCCGGTCCACCAGCCGGCTATGGCCGACGCTATCGTCGCCGCCCTGTTCCTCTTGGCCGGGTCAGTATAGACATGCAGTGCATTCAGGCCGAACCTGACCAACAGCAATTCACCTCTCGTCATTATGTTGTTCAGTTCCTGTGAAGGCTTGCCATGCAGGATGTATTCGACTTCGCTGTTATAAAATGTACCGATCTTTTCCTTCTCAACGCCGTGAAGATTGGTGTCCCTGATTTCCCTGTCCCCGTTCACCAGGGCAGGGACCGAATTTTTGAAAGTGCCCATTATATATTCGTTTATATAGATGCTGTCCCTTAAATCTTTGATCTGGCCGGAGACAAGGCTTCCGATTTTCGCTATAAATTCAAGGGCATTTTCCTGGAACACGCTGTCCTCATTAAAAAGGTCAGCCTCACCGCTTACATTGCCAAGGTCGCCGTTATATGTTACTTCAGTGGAACTGCCGTCGGCTCTGACGGCTGAAGCATGCGGATAGCCGGTAAATTCCCGGTCCCTTTCGCTGAAATCTTCGGTTGCCACCTTTTTGAACGAAGGCAGGCTTTCCCTTGAAAAACCCGCTTTTTCATAATCCGCATCTTCAGGCAGCACCTCGTGAATGAGCTTTTTTGCCTCGTCAGCCTTTCCCCTCCGCGGGTCATCCTCCCTTGCACCTTTTTCGGGCCTCGAATAATCATAATCGATGTTCACATAACCGCTGATCATGTCGATCAGCCGCACCGGCAAACCATCGGCCGGAAGTCCGCCGCCGCAGTTTTTCCGTATCTCATCCATTTCATTTGCGATCTTTTCAAGAGTCGAAATATTGCTGTTCAGCTGTCCGATAATATCACCGGCCTTCCTGCCTTCGAGTATCAGTTCCTTCAGTCCGGCAAGTTCCGTGTTCATCTGCTCTTTGAAATCTTTTAAAAATGCTCCATCCCCATCACGGGAACATTCTTCGAGAAACCGTTCAAGTTCAGATATTGCCTGCTGAGCTTTTTCGCCTTTCTGCACGATTCTTGATACTTCATCAAGAGCCGACCTGTTCGCTTTGATGTAGTCGGATGTCAGAGAATTTCTCATCATGTACCAAAGGTCATTCATCCTGTCGATCGTTTCTGTCCTGGCTGAATCCAGCTGCCTGCGTTCTTCCTTCAGGCCGGCAAGCTGCTTCTTTATTGCTTCACTGCTGTCTGTAACGTCCGACATACCGTTACTGTCGCTGTCCGTTCCATCCTCGCTGCCGGCGCCCGTACCATTCTTCATTTCCGCCAGTTGCTGTTCCAGGCTGCATATACTGCTTTCCAGCGACCCAAGCCTGTTTTCCAGGTCTGAGAGGGTTTCAGCCAGGCTATTGAACTCATTGAACGCCGATACCCAACTGCCGCCGCTGTTGAAACCGTTGACGAACCTGCCGGCACTTTCACCCAGACCGTCGATATGTTTCTTGAGCTTCTGCTGGGATTTGTCAATGCCTCCAAGCAGCTTGTCTATTCCAACCTTTTGCCTGTACGCTTCCGACATGCTGCCCAGGTCCTTCATCGCGGTAAGCTTGTAGATGAATTCCTCTGCAATTTCCGTCGGCGCCCGGTACTTCATATACTCGAGTATTTGAGTTTTTGTTATTCCATTTTCGCTAAGGTTGTAGACTGGCGTCACATCCACCCTTTCGATTCTGAACCCGAAAAGGTCTGCATTCCCGCCGTGGTTTTCCCCGTCGAAAGGTATGCCAAGGTTGCTCGCAAGATACTCTTCGAACCGGTCCTGCAACTCGTACTTGTCCGAAACCGACATGGCAAACAGGCCATACTCGTCCTTAAGCCTGCTGCTGTACTCCGCAAGCAGCGAATCTGCCGCCATTTCGACTGACTTCTTCACCATGCCGCGTCCCATGTTTATCCTTGCCGCATCCACCAGCACACCTGCCAGCATCAGTACGGCAACCATTATTATCGCCGAAAAAACAGTTACCTGGCCGGATATACCTCTTCTCACATTTCGCCCCCGCATTCCGATAAGCGTTTTGTTCAGTCAGCCGCATTCCTTCAGTCTGCAAACCGTTCAAGCCTTTCCTTCAGATTTTTCAACGTCTCCCTGGTTTTATCCGCGGCCGATTCAAGTCCAGGGAACCGGGTTTCCAGCTTTTTCTCAAGATCAATGATAAAATCAGCAGTGCGGATCAGTTCTGCTGGCTCATCAACGGTTGAAGCAGCCTTCGCTTCGATCCTGATCCTGTCGCTGCCTCCGAATATTTTCACAAATTTCCCGAGCGGGATTGTGTAATGCTTGCTTATGCTCACTTCCAGCTTTCTGCAGATGATGTGGTCCCTGATGGACGCTTCCGCTTCGCTCCATTCGGCTTTGACAAGTTCTCTTTGTGATGCCAGTAAAAGCGCATATTCCTCTATTTTCCTCAGCCTGTCCTCTGCTCCGCTGTCATATAGCCTCCTGTAAAGCATGATATCAGTGTAATGGCCAGGTTTATTTGACCCTGGGTCTTCTGAGCCAGACACCCACATTGCAGCGCCGGTTTCTGCCGCCGCTTCTGCTGCAGACTGAAGCAATGACTTCTGATAAAGCAGCATCCCGATGTAAATGGCGGCGGCTATGCTCAGGATCACCAGAGGAATGATGATTGCAGATTCCACTGTGATGCCGCCATTTTCTCCGGCTTCGTTATATGCTCTTCCCATAACCGACCCCACCCGCAGTTGATCCGACTGATTTTGCAAATATTTCGCAGTCCCCGGTGCGCTTTATCGTCATCACGTAACAGAGCATGCAGTAATAGCTGCCATAATTTAGCATGCATGTATATTTTACATCACAAAACAATAAATTGGTATAATCTGGGAAATAATCGGTTGTCGATCCTGAAAGGTTTATATCGGCATGTGACCTGATTGCATGAAAAAACAGCCGAACTTAGCCGCATCTTTCTGCAGCGGACCGGCAGGCCGGGAATGGTTCCCTGGAATCTCTTCCAAAAACATGAACCGTCCCCAAGGGGCTGAAATCAATCCCCCAACCTGAAAACTATCCTTATCGGAAGTCAGGACTGTCCCACGGTCGGCGAACTTCCTCAAAAATCTCCTGTAAGTTTAGTGTGTTGAGAACTGTCCCCTTAGACGGAGAACTGTCCCCATAACAAAACACAGTCCTGCGAACATTCCTTTCGAAAGTTGAGAACTGTCCCCCTGTCAAAAAAAGAAAATTGTCCGGCAGGCTGTGCAATAGTGCCCTGAGCGGAGAACTGTCCCCCGGAAACAGGATGCCGTCTCCCGGTAACTGAGAGACGGCTCCCCGACTGATTATCACCATGTCCATATGATCACAGGCTCGCAAACAGCCCTTCCCGCATGATCCTTCCCCAGGCATTGAAAATCATGTCAAGGTAGTCGAGGTAATTGGTTTTCCTGATGTCTTCGCCGGCTTTAAGCGTGTTTTGAGCCAGTACCCTGCCGTCCAGCACGAATTCAACGTATCCTGACACGGAACCGGCATACACCGGCGCATTGACGATGTCCGGTACATGTTCCCTCACCTTCAGGGCTTCAGCCTCTTTCCGGCTCAGCGGCAGCACAATGTCCTTGTCCGCCTTCAGCGCTACGTAATCCGATATTCCCCTGTAGACAGGTATTTTTGCATAAACGTCGCCTTTGCTCATCAGCTTGTACATCCTGTAGTTTTTGAAGCCGTAATCCAGCAGTTTCCTTGAGGCTTCCGCCCGCGCACTTCTGGTAGGAGAACCCAGCACCACTGAAATAAGCCTCATTCCGTTCCTTTTCGCCGTTGTCACCAGGCACCTGCCTGCCTGCCCTGTATATCCCGTCTTTACACCCTCGGCTCCCGGGTATGTTCCAAGAAGCTCATTGGTATTATGAAGGCTATGCCCGGGAATATACGAACTTTTCGTGGATACTATCTCGCAGAAAAGGGGATGTTTGAGAGCCTCTATCGTGATCAGGGCCACATCGTATGCCGTCGAATACTGGTTCTCCCTGTCAAGCCCGTGTGGCGTGACGAAATTGGAGTTTACGGCTCCCAGCGACCTGGCACGTTTATTCATCATTTCAGCAAATCCTTCCACCGATCCGCCGACATGCTCGGCTATCGCAATAGCCGCATCATTGGCAGATATCAGCATCAGCGCATACAGAAGCTCCCGCAGCGTATACTTATCGCCCTCTTTCAGGCCGGCAACAGAACCGCCGATACTCGCCGCCCGCCTGCTAACGACGACCACATCCTCAACATTTGCATTTTCCAGTGCGACCAGCGCGGTCATTATCTTTGTTGTACTTGCTATTGAACGCTTCTGGAGCGCATTCTTTTCATACAGGACCCTCCCGGTAGATTCCTCGACGATGACCGCAGCCATCGCATTTATCTCAGGCGGCCTCATATCCTGTTCTGTTTCGGCGGCCCCGACAGTAGCCTCCAGTGCCCTGGCGGCTCCAGTAACTCCCCTGCTTCCTTTTGCCGACGCAAGTCTGCCATCGTCAGGCAGCGACAGTCCTGCGATACCCTGCACCGTCATCTGAGCACTCTTCCCTTTATAGGCCCTTGAGCCGGTATCAGCTGCAGATCCCACACTGCCGCATGCCCCATGATTCATAGGTAAAAATGCAAATCCGGTTGTCAGCGTGTAAACCATTGCAACAAAAACAATCAATATCCTGCGGTATCTCAGTTCCATCATCTCCATGGTCTGTTTTTCAGGCTGCCTTATGGCCGAAAAGACTCACAAGAATAATATGAAACATGAGAAGAATAATTATGTCGTCAATTATAATGCCAATATTATCGGATGACGTCGATTCAGCCGATATTATAATTGAAAGGAATGAAATCCGGGTAAAAATACATCGAAGGGTAGTAATTCGCAAAGCCGGAAACAAAAGGGAACTGAAATACAAGGCAAAAACGGTATTGCTGAACCGAACTTCAAAAGTGAGGTGCTCGTATGGACGGCAACACTATATACAGCAATGAATTTTTGAAAATTTTCATATTAAACAACGAAGTTCTTGCTGAAACATACAAAAAAGGTTTTGACGCAGAACAGCTGCACCCTGTACTGGAAAATCATCCCCAGGTGACGATAACGGGCATGAATACGCTGCGCAGCCTGCTTATGTCAGCTCCGGCAGGTCCGAAAAAGATAGGTGAGTTCAGGGATAAAATACACCTGGACATCTCCTCCGATCTTCTTGCCGCAACTATCACATTTTACATGACAAAAGAAGAACTGTCCCTCATCCCGAAAGAAGATCTCAGAAATTCTGTTGTTTCCCTGCTCCGGAGGAACGGTGTGGTGTTCGGCACAGATCTCGGCTTCCTCGATGGCGACCTGCAGCCTTTGCGCCCATATACTGCTGCACGTGGCATCCCTGCTGAAAACGGCAGGGACGCGGTCATAAGGATGTATGAGCTTGCAGAAGCAAAACCACAGGTTTCTGAAAGCGGCAGAGTGGATTTTTATGAAATGAAGCTCATAAACAGGGTCAAGCCGGGCGACTGGCTGGGCGAACGCATAGAAGCGACGGAAGGCACGCCGGGCACAAACATAAAAGGCGAAGCGATCGAACCGGTAAAGGGAAAAACTGCGCCGCTGTTTTATGACAGGAAGACAGTCGAGGAAATCCGGACAGAAGGCAAAACAATACTGGTTTCAAAAATAAACGGTGCTGTCAACTACTCCGACGGAAAGATCAGCGTATCAAACCACCTGGAAATCAACGGCGATGCAGGAGTGGCAACAGGAAACATAAAGTTCGACGGGTACATCACGATACATGGCACCGTCAATGACGGTTATTCGGTCGAAGCCACAAACGATATAGAAATCAACAGTCCATACGGCCTTGGGAACATAAAGAGCCTTGTCAGCACGAACGGCAGCATCTATATCAAGGGCGGCATCTCAGCAAAGAACAGGGTCGAGATCAGGGCAGGAAAAAATGTCTATGTCAAATTTGCCGACAATGCCAGTATTATATGCGGCGGCGAAGCTCATATAGGGTATTACTGCATCAACAGCGAGATCGTGGCAAAAGGCGTTCACTTTGATTCATTCAACGGCCAGGTCATAGGCGGCAGCATCACGGCTGAAATCTACATATCAGTTCCAATCTGCGGATCCGAGATCGAACGGAAAACAGTGCTTGAGGTGACCGGGTTTAACAGGCAGGCCATGGTTGGAAGGCTGGATGAACTGCTCCTTGCGATAAGCAACAAAAAACTCGAAATGTACAGATTGAAGACACAGCAGTCAGAATCACTGGACCAGGCCCGTTTATCCGAAAGGCTCGCTTCGCTCAGGGAAGAACTCAGGGAACTGGAAGAAGAGAGGAAACTGATAGCGATGTATCTCAATAAGAAGGGTGACGGTGAGATCGCCGTTTCAAAGCGAATATATCCCAACAGTTACATAATTCTCGGCGGAATGCATGCCGAAGTCGATCCGCAGGGCACGGCACAGACATTTTACCTGAAAGACGGTGAGATAAGAAAACTGTGACAGACAACGCGAAAACCGCCTACGGTAATACATGTATGTGAAGAAGCCATGGTACCTCAGAATCACAAGTGCTTCCGAGGCCGCGTGTGCCGCGGAAATATATGTACCCGTGTACCCGCAGAAATATATTACCGAAGAAGCCATGTGTGCCGGGAAATTACATTTGCTGAATGGTCACATGGCTGACAGGTATTGCGTTCCGTAAAGGGAAACCGCAGGCATCTGCGGCTTCCCCACCGATTCCGGAACGGTTTCCCTTCCGTTATCCGGCATTTCTTATTGTCAGCCGGCAGACAGGAAATCACATCTGCCCGAGCGAGTCCTGTATCTTTCCTGTTTCATTCCTGGCATTGGAAATGTCCTGCTGGCTCGCCTGCTGGACCGTGTACCAGCCCTTTTGCGCCATGATGTCGAATATGGTTTTCTGATGCTGGAAAGTCCTGCTCAGGATGCCGGCAGCATCATTGCGCAAAGCCTGGTTGGAACTCTCGAGTATCAGGGTCGTCAATGATGAAGCACAAAGCTTATGTTCGTTCAAAAGCGTGTACATTATCTCCTTGTCACTTAACTGTGCCACTGAATATCCCTCCTCACTGCATCTGCGTGTTGGTTATGTGTTTTATAAGTGTCTGCATATCCTCCCAGCGCTCCCTCGCCAGACTCTGGCACAGCCCTTTTACCTGTGCGTCTGTTGCGCTCTCTGCACAAGCCTGCATAAATTTGATCGAGTTCTCCGCCATTTTGATGTTGTCCTGGATCAGCATCAGTTCCTTGGTTGTCAAAGACATGTCGTTTCCATTCCTCCTTCCGGTTTTATACGGTCATAGCTTGCACAGCCGGAAGCAAAATATTCAGGCATGCTGAAATGCGTCGCATTCACGGGCGAATAACCTTATCAGGCATTGCAGACAATAACTGATGTCGTCAGGAGGTTGAAAAATGCTGGTAGTATTCGCACGAACTCTTGTATTGTACATCCTTGTCGTCATAGTCATGCGGATCATGGGCAAAAGGCAGATAGGCCAGCTCCAGCCGTTCGAACTGGTCATAGCGATATTGATCTCGGAACTTGCGGCAGTGCCGATGCAGAATACCGGTATACCGCTCGTCAACGGCATAATACCGATACTGACATTGCTGGCGGTACAGCTCCTCATATCCTTCCTGTCGGTAAAGAGCATCCGGTTCAGGACCTTGATATGCGGCAAGCCGACTGTGCTCATAGAAAACGGAAAGATATGCGAGAGCGCGCTGCGGAATGAACTGTATACACTTCATGATCTTCTGGAACAGCTTCGCATAAACAACTGCCCCAACATATCCGACGTGGATCATGCGATACTCGAGACCAACGGACAGCTCAGCGTCTTCCCCAAGCCGCAGAAAAGGCCGGTCACGCCCGAAGATATGAATATTCAGGCTAAAGCTGAAGGCATGACGATGGACCTGATAATCGACGGGCGTGTCATGGAAAAGAACCTGAGGATAGCAGGAAAGGATATGGAATGGCTCCTGTCCCAGCTTCGGATGAACAATTTCAGCAGTCCGTCCGACATATTCTACGCCTGCATCGATACAGCGACCCAGCAGCTATATTTCCAGCCCCGTGAAAAAGGAGTTGAGAAATCAGGATGAAAACGGGCATAATGACCAGGATGGTCGTACTGATGGTAATAATCACAGTTCTTATCATAATCTCCGGCCTTTTCGCCCATCAACTGCTCCGGCATCATTCCGGGCAACTGGAGAGGAACATAGAAGCAGTACAGAATGACATAGGCGCGGAAAAATGGGACAGCGCTGCAGAAGTCCTGGACCGTATTAAAAATGACTGGGAGAGCATAAAAAAAACATGGTCCGTATTGATAGACCATGAAGAAATCGACAGTATCGACGTAACGATCACCAGGCTTGAAGCACTGCTGGATGCAAAAGATTCCGCTTCGGCTCTTTCTGAAGCCGCAGCGCTCAGAAGGCTCGTCACCCACATACCCGAGCGCGAAAAACTGAGCCTGGAGAATTTGTTTTGACTGTGCACTGCATTGGCCGGCCGGTTTGCACCAGACAGGACGGCCGGTCTGCGCACCGTATGTGGCAGCCGGCCTTGAACACATCCTTTAACGATTGTACTTCTTCACATATCCCTATATAGAATTCCCTTTACGCATGGCTCCTGACTGAATGACTTATAAAGCACCTTTGCCATAAGTTCTTTGTCTTACGGCCTCGTATATGATGACAGCTGCAGCAACAGCGGCATTGAGGGATTCCGCCCTGCCCGCCATGGGTATCCTGACAAGCATATCCGAGTTGTCAAGGACATCATCGCTTACACCATCAGCCTCGCTCCCGATCACGAAAGCGACATTGCCCGACAGGTCAGCATCATAGATACTGACTGAACCTTCCATATGCGTGGCGCATACAAGGAAGCCCTTCTTCCTGCAAATATCCACTGCTTCTGTCGTGCTGCCGCAGTGCAGGACAGGCAGGTGGAAAACCGAGCCCATAGTTGACCTTAGCACTTTCGGATTGTACAGATCAACGCAGCCTTCGGTAACAATGATACCTGCGCATCCGGCTGCATCCGCCGTCCTTATGATCGTCCCCATGTTCCCGGGATCCCTGACTCCGTCAAGGATGACCAGGATACCGTCCCTGATCTCTGCACCCTCCAGGGATTTTTTCTTCATGCCCATCACGGCAAGGATCCCCTGGGGATTCATCGTATCGGAAACCGACTCGAAAAGGCTGTCCGGCAGGCTGTAAACCTTAATTCCCCTTTCCAGGCACGGTTTCACGGTTCTTTCGTAACCGGCTCCGCTGACGAATGAATCCGAGACCGCTATATACCTGATATCAGGCTGAGATATATCTTGCATCCCGGGTGCAGTGCTGCCATTCGTTCCATGCACGGCGCTGCCGTGTACGGAACCCGGTCCGCCCGTTGTCCCCAGGCCATTCAGGGCTTCCGAGACGAACCTGGCGCCCTCTATGAAATAGAGGCCCTTCTCATTTCTGCCGCTCTTGTCTCTGAGCGAGCGGATCTCCTTTACCACCG
>JAKOPX010000249.1 GCA_029778665.1 Bacillota bacterium
CAGGTTCCTTTTTTCTTCAGGGTCGATCAATGTTGTCAGGGGCCCGATCTCACGCCCGTTTACCGTTACTGTGCTGTTGAAGAAAACGTCCTCGGCGTTTTCCCTTAACAGGTGCTTCAGGCCAAGCTCCCTGAGGTTCTCGCATATGATGTCGCTTTCGTTTTTCCGCATCAGCCCATGGTCGATATGGATGGCATACACGTTGTCCGGATCCAGTGCTTTAAGCAGAAGGGCGGCGCTTACGGCGGAATCCACGCCTCCGCTCACCAGCACGAGGACTTTTCCGTTGCCGACCTTTTCCCGGATCTGCTCGATCGCGGTGTTTATCCTGTCTTCCAGGGCGTAAGCGTCCCTGAAGCCGCATATCTTCCTCAGGAAATTCTCCAGCATCTTTTTCCCGTTTTCAGTCAGGTCGACCTCGGGATGGAACTGGACGCCGTAGATTTTCAGGTCCTCGTTATATATCGCTGCAATAACGTTGCCCGACCTTGCAGCCACTTTGAAGCCCGGCGCAAGTTTCTCGACCGAATCACCGTGGCTCATCAGGACTGTCTGCGCGGGCTCTTCGATGCCGTCAAACAACGGGCATCCTTCCTCTGTTTCGATCCGGCTTTCGCCGTATTCTTTCCTGACGCCAGGCGATACCGTCCCGCCGAAATGATGGTTGATCAGCTGCATCCCGTAGCATATCCCAAGGATGGGGACATTCAGCGAAAATATCCTGTCGTCGTATTTCAGCGCGGAATCGGACCAGACGCTTTCCGGCCCGCCCGAAAGGATTATCGCCTGGTAGTTCTTCAAGGCATCTATATCCGCCATGAGCGGGAATATGTCAGATTTGACTCCAAGTTCCCTGACTTTCCTGTCAATGACTTTTGTGTACTGCCCTCCGCAATCCAGTATAGCAAGCTGTTCCATACGGTTTTACTCCTTATCCTGGTCAGACTTTCACTTTGATATTTGCAATATACCATAAATTATATCGATTTCAAGTAATTTTTAAAAAACAGGCTACCGATCAAACTCCTTTTTCAGCAGTTCAAGTACAAAAATCTCACGCTGCGTCCACCTGGGACAATCTTGTTTTTTGGTTTCGATAACTGCCTTGTTTGCTTCCATGGCAGTGTCGATATCGACCCATACCGGCATGAATCCCAGCTTCTCCTCGTAGTCGTCCAGGTTCTGGTCTCCCAGGACAGGTCCTGCATCGCAAAGGTAATAGTAAGACGTCATTTTGAAAACGTCATACTCTTTTTCCTGGGGTTTCATGTACTCGATGATTTTGCCGAACCCGGAGCGGATAGCTGTGACTTCGGCCCCGCATTCCTCCCGGATCTCCCTAACGAGCGCCTCTTCATGGGTTTCTCCGGCTTCGACACCCCCGCCGGGGAACTTGTAGTCTCCGATTTTCGAAGAATACACCATCAGCAGCCTGTTCCCCTGCAGGATGATGCCCCTGACAGCTTCCCTGCAAATTGTTCTGCCTGATAAGTTCAGATTGTCCTTCCTGTATATTTCCTTCAATAACCTCAACTTGTCTTCCCCAATCTGAGTATGCGCTGATACATTTAGTCTAGCATTTACCCATGTATAAAAGTCAATAGTTCCTGTAACTGACATGCAGACTTTCCTTGAAAACGTCGGGAAAGTTCCTGCAGTTATATACTGAACTTACAGCGATGGATGAAAACGGAGAAGATTTGTCTGGCGGAGAGATGCAGAAGCTGGCAATCATACGGGCTGTTTTTAAAGATGCTCCATTTCTAATTTTGGATGAACCTACGTCATCGTTGGATCCAAATGCCGAGTACAAAATATATCTGTTGGATGTTACAGAACATCAGAAAATCAAAATTGTTAACAAGATGGTTTATGAACTTTGTGAGAATAATGATATAATCCTTGCTGCAGGACAAGCTAATAGTATTCCTTTTAGCTCATATATGCTTGATACATTTCCAGTAAAGCAAAATGCATTTCTTATGGGATTGCAATCTGACTTAATAGTGCTATGTGTTAATCCATTTGATAGTATAGATTACATTCATTATACCATACAGTATTTACAAGGAATTAGTCAATGTATGGTGTGCAGTTTGGTATTATTTCCGATGACATACTATAACGATTGTAGTTTCTCAAAGGAAGGAATGGACTGGAACACCCTCCCCCAGGAATTCCAGTCCGTGATTTCCCAAAAAAATACGTTATCCATCTTTATTCTCTCTATAAATCCTCATTGTATTAGTGACCGTTTCATCACGTAAACGAAATCGTCAATGTTGTAATAGCTTGTTCAAGCTAACTTATGTCAACTTCATAAAAAAGTGAGTCAAACAGAAACATCTGTGTTTCCAGTTGTTGCCCCACTGATTTTTTTCAATTGATTCTTCGCTTTCCTTGCTGCAAAATATGCACGGACAAGCTGCCTGGAACCTTTGAAGAAATGCCCGTTCACGATTTCCAGCAGGGCATGTGCCATGTCCATGGTGACCTTGCCGCCGGTCAGTTTTGCAAGACCCCGGAATGGCATATGATAAAAGACCAAAACCATGATATCGGGTTTCCCGCTTGCTATGCTTTTTCTTTTGGAACGTTCCATGTATTTGTATGCCAGGCGGGCAAGCAAGGATTTCGCATAGTACATCTGGCACAGCGCATCGTTTATGCCCAATGGCCTGCCCGTGTCCCAG
>JAKOPX010000250.1 GCA_029778665.1 Bacillota bacterium
CCGGGCCGATGTGGGCATCGGCCCCTACAATTGGGCAATGCAGATATTGTTCGATAAATACGGGCCGACAGAGTCGTCGGCCCCTACAATCCGTTCGCTCAATCCATCGGGTCGTGTGGGCATCGGCTACCGCTCAGCGCAATCTGGTCATAAACCATGTTTGCTTTGTTTCAGTAGGTTGCCATGAGCACCTTGGTGGAGGAGTCCGGTATAGCCGGTGCAGATGGGCGAAGGAAGGGGGACGAGGGACAGGATGTCCCGAGAGGGCTATCAAACAGGATGTTTGTTTAGCCCGGTACCCCCTGAGTCGCACAGCAAACCGTTGCTATATCGTGACGACGGAACAGGTGCGCATGTTTAACCTACTGGATACCATAAGTCGTCGTTTCCTACAGCAGGCCTGACATACGGGCCGACAGGGTCGTCGGCCCCTACGATTTTTCGATAGAATGTTCATCTTCTAACGGGCCGGTGTGGGCTTGGTTCCATACATGCCGGGTCGACGAGGTTGTCGATCCATACAGATCTCCGGGCCGATGTGGGCATCGGCCCCTACTAAGATTCATCTATGAGGATACTGTCATTCATCGTAATCTCCATCTAAGATGACAAAAGCGGGAACCGGAGTCCCCGCTATGAATACTTGAAGATAGATTGTTAGATGTAGCCCTCAGGGCCGGTAAGATCTGAGTAAGCAGGAGAGGCGGGAGGATTGTCCGTATCATCCTCAACTGGCTCCTGCCGGTCTGGCTCAGAAGGTTCCTTTTTCCCTGGTTTATTAGACTGATCTGTTCTTTTATCAACGTTGTGAGAAGGCTTGCCTTCTTCCTGGGGCAAATAACCCTCACTGCTGGTATTTTTCTGGTCATTATTAGATTCATTGGTCGAGGGTACTACATTTTTAATAGTGTTCTGCACCACCGCTAAGGTCTTGCCTTCGAACATGGTTTCCATGCAAGAGGGGACGGTTCTGTCTGTCATGTCCGCCCTACTGTTTCGCGTAAATCATTCATCTTAATACATGACAGGCAAAACTGACCCCTCTTGCACTAGGCCACAGAAATCTTTTAGTAAACATACCCCTCGGGGCCGGTGAAGTCTTGTGTCGAAGGAGACGCAGGAGGACTCTCCGGCTCATCCTCTGAAGATTGCTCACCAGAACCAGGCTGGGGCAGGTTTTGTTCAGGGCTGACCGGGTCATCTTTAATGTCCATCCTATCTGTTTTCTTGTCTCTGTTGCCTGCTTCATCATCCCCGGAAATATATCCATCTTGGCTGCTGATATCTTCGTCCTTAGTGCTGGACCCATTAGCCGATGGTACTACATTCTTAATAGTATTTTGCACCACCGCTACGGTCTTGCCTTCGAACATGGTTTCCAGGAGGCTGGCTATCTGCTTTTTATCCACCTGCCAGTAACTATTCAGGAGATAGCCGTTTTCATCCACCTCATCATAAAATGAACCGGGCAGGGTTTGGGCTATTATGGATTCGGTGCTGAATCCAGGAGCCCAGCTGGCTATGCGCAGCATGTCGGTTACTTTCATATTGGTTTCCACATATTGATTCAGGTCTTTAATCAATTTGGGCAGCTTGGTAATGGTTTTGGGCTGCAGCACTTCCTTGGCCAGGGCTTTGATGAACTCCTGCTGCATACTGGTGCGGTCTATATCCCCCATGTTATAG
>JAKOPX010000251.1 GCA_029778665.1 Bacillota bacterium
CGCCACCTGTTTTCCCCGACCGGCGGCGCCGCGAACGGGATGCCCTTGAAACTCGTGATGCGTGGATCTGCCGCAGGAAGTCCCTGGACGATTCCGTTTTCCGTTTTTACAACTCTCAGCATGTCCATCACTCCGTTAATTTTTTTGTGTTGTCGTGTTTGTCTGCCAACGTTTGCAACATTTTCTATTTTACCATAAAATTCACAGCATTCGGACAGCTATATTCAAATATTCGGTTAACAATGCTGCACCCGGCAAATAACACACGAGGGAACCAGCCGGAAGGACCGGTTCCCCCATGTCGTATGTCAGGCTGTCATTCCGTGGGCGGTTTACTGGTTTTCCATCACCTTCTTCTTGGCCTCGAGTTCTATCTGCCACTTCTGCATGTCAAACTGGACTACCTGGTCAAAGTCGTTGCCATCCATCTTTGCGACCATTTCATCCCACAGCTGGTTGAATTTCTCCTCGCTGCCACAGAAGATCATCTTCCATGAGTATTCCTCGAGGATCTCCTCGCAGGAGTTGCGTATGACGGCAATGTCGTTCGGGTCGGTGGGCAGCGTTACGACGACGTTCGGGCTGATGATCAGCTTGCCGTTCTTCTTCATCCACTCGGCAGGTTCATTGGCACCGAACTTCTCAGCCCACTGCCACTTCATTTCTGTCTGTGTAGCTGCCTTGTATGAACTCCAGTATGTCCTTGCATAAGGTTCGCCAGTCTTCGGGTTGATGCTGATGGAATCGACGATCCACTGGTTGATGGCGTTGTTACCGTCGTTGAATCCGCCGCCGCCCCACTCCTCGGGAACAGGCAGGTTATCCATCAGTGCGTTCTCGTTCTTGATGATGTACTTTCCATCAGGCCCTACCTCGTAGTTGAAGCCTTCGATACCGATGTGCTGGTATACCACGCCTTCGGGGCTTGCATACCAGTCGAGGAATTCCATTATCCTGAGGAACTTCTCTTCGTCGACACCTGCGCCTATGCCGAATACACGGCCGCTGCCGTAGTACGTGTCAGCGTCTGCGTAGTAGTTCTGGTCCATTACAGGTATGAAAATGAATGCATTCCCCTCTCTGAGCCTTTCAGCAGTGTTCCAGAATCCCTGCTGCCAGCTGTACCAGAGCAGATGCACGCGGCCTGAGGCAATCTTGGGATATACCGCGTTCCAGTCCTGATCCATCGAATCGGGATCCACAAGGCCTCTCTGCTGGGCTTCAAAGAGGAAATGCAGCATCTTGCGGTATGTACCGTTCTTGTCCGTCAGCTTGTAGAATGTCCCATCAGGCCTCAGCACGACAGACCCCTTTATTTTCTCTCCGTACCATGTCGTAAGCTGAACGACGTTGGCAATACCCATCATGTTGTCGCCGCCGTCCCAGTCAGGCCAGAGGGTCATCGCATATGCAGGTTCGCCCTCCTCGTTTGTCGGATGGATCTTCTGGATAGCTTCAAGTGCATCCAGCAGTCCGTTCAGGTCCTGGATCACGGGAGCTCCTATTGCCTGGTACAGATCCCAGCGGAGCTGAGGGCTTGAATAGATGACATCCTGCGAATAAACTGTCGGCGATGTGTTGGTCATCTGGCACGGGATGCCGTATATCTTCCCTTCCTCGTTTCCGGGAATGCTCTTGTTGTAGGCCTCTATCTGATTGTAATACTCCATGAGGTTGGGCCAGTTCTTGATCTCATCAGAAATATCCTTGATCAGCCCGTTCTGTACACAATCCGCGAAATTAGGACCTTCAAGCAGCACGATATCGCCGAGATGACCTGAACTGATACGTGTCTGATACAACGCGTCTCCTGCTACCTGGGGCGCCAGGATGCTGAGCTTGATGTTGAATTTGTCCTTCAGGAGTTTTCCGAACCAGCCGGTTTGCTCTCCATGAAAATTGGCTGCAACGTTGTAGTTTTCAATGGTGATTTCCTTATCATGGGATATTACCCTGGTTCCCCCGCTTCCCGAGGAATCTCCGCCTCCTGTGGCTTTCCCGCCTCCTGTGCTGTCTTCGGCTTTTGGCGTCCCGCCAGTCGACGGGCTGTCCGTCCTGGTACCTTTGCTCGTGGTGTCGCCGCATCCCGCCAGGGCCATGGTCAGGACAAGGCATACTACAAGCAGGATTGACAGTAACCTTTTCATAATTGGAACCTCCCCTTTTTGATGTTCTATGATCGATCAATGAAGGCTTGCCTAACGACGATGCCCGTTCCGTTTAATGCTTCAGGCCTTCATTGCCGGCGCCGGTTTTGCCGTTGATGTCATTCCTGCCATTACTGTCCTGTTGCCTGTCTCTGTGTTGTCTAGCATGTAATTAACCCTTTACGGCACCTATCATGATGCCTTTTACAAAGAATCTCTGGAACATTGGGTATACGAGGATAATGGGTGTTACGACGATGATAGTTACGGTCATTCTGATGGAAGTCGCCGTTTGCGCTTTTGCAAGGCTTGCAGCTATATCAACGGTGCCTGAGGCGTTGTTGACCAGGCCTCTGAGCGAGTTTGCCTGGTTGATATACTGGTACAGCACGAACTGCAGCGTATAGAGCTTACTGTCCGTCATTAGGAGCAGCGTATCCTGGAACGAGTTCCACTGTGCCACTGCCGCAAAAATAGCGATCGTTGCGAGTATCGGCTTGATGACCGGCAGCATTATCCTGAAGAAGATCGTAAGCGTACCTGCCCCGTCTATTTCGGCCGCCTCCTGCAGTTCTATCGGAGTTGACTCCACATAAGTCTTGCACAATACTACGTAGAAGGGCTGGACGACTACCGGCCATATATATCCCCAGAAGTTATTCGTCAGGCGAAGGTTCATCATCGTGATGAACCACGGGATTATGCCGGCATTGAAGTACATGGTGACCACGACGAACCTGTACCAGAATTTCCTGCCCCAAAGCGTTTCCCTCGTGAACATATACCCGAGGAAAGCCGAGAACAGGACAGTCAGGACCGTACCGACGACAGTCCTTGCTACGGAAACTTTCAGTGCATTGAACAGGGCAGGTATCTTCAGGACGTTCGCATAATTAGTGAAGTGTATCTGCTTTGGCCAGAACAGTACCTTGCCCTTTTCACTGAGATTGTTGGCACTTATCGAGTTAATGAAAATATAATAGAACGGGTAAACACAGACGAATGCGAAAAATGAGTACACCACATATGTAATGAAGTTTATGATCCTGTCGCCTATGCTCACCTTCATTTTATGCCTTGGCGCTTTCTTCCCCGGACCCCTCATTCTTTATCCTCCTATCTCAATGAACCGGAATCTTCCTGTTTCGGCAAGCCAGCTAAATTACGGGAGCAAATCCGTCCCTTGCAATGCTGATGAGCCGGGATCTTCACGTTTCGGTCAGCAGGCTGTCATGTCTGCGGAGTAAGCTGTTTCGGCCGTCCGGTTGCCAGGTTACCACAGATGCCCGTTCTATACCCGCTGACCGGGCCCGATGACCCCTGAGCCATCCCCGCGCTTATCAGATAAATCCATGGCCTCTTACAAGCTTAGATATACCGTTTGTAACGCAAAGCAGCACGACGCTGACAAGGCTCTTGAACATGCTCACCGCTACGGAGAGCGAATAACCCCCGTTGCCCATGGCCAGGTTGTATACGTACAGGTCGAGGACCTGGATGTATTCTTTGTTGAACGCGTTCTGGAACACGTAGAACTGCTCGAATCCATTGGAGAGGAAATTCGCCAGGTTCAGCATGACTATCACGAAATAAGTCGGCATCAGGCTCGGAATCGTTATGTGCCAGATGATCCTCATCCTGGAAGCGCCGTCTACTTTAGCAGCCGTGATCAGTTCCTCGTCGATGGCGGCAATGGCAGCTATATACATGATCGCTGCCCATCCTGCATTTTTCCATGTCAGCCAGAGCCACATCTTAAACCATATGTGTTCGGATGATGCAAGGAAGATCTTCGGCTCATTGTAAAGCCCGAGGCTGATTGCAACAGTATTTACGGCGCCTGTGCTGCTGAATACCGCGAATGCTATCGAATATACGAGAACCCAGCTGATAAAGTGGGGAAGCGTCGTGACTGTCTGTACGAACTTCTTGAACCCGGTGGACCTGATTTCATTGAGGAATACGGCAAATATCATCGGGAACCATGAAAAGGCGAGGCTTATGCCGCTTATGGCAAACGTATTCCGCAAAACCGAGAGAAGCTGTGCGACTCTCACTTTGTTCGCCACCATTGTCTGGAACCACTTAAAACCGACAAACCTGTCCCATGTCAGCGGGAACGGCGGTTTGTAGTCGAAGAATGCGTAGAACCATCCATACAGCGGATAATATGAGAAGATAGCGACTAATGCCAGGAAAGGCAGGATGTAAAGGAATTCACGCAGAGACCTGATCTTTCTCTTATTCTCCAACAATTTCATCCGGACAGCCCCCTTGTAACTTCATCTGCGCAGTCCTCTCGGAAACTCTTCCGTACATTTCTCCCGGAATCTCTCATCTGTACACCTGCTCCGGAGTTCATCCTTGCAGCTTTCCCGGAGCTCCGTCATCACAGCTTCCGCGGATTTCATCCGTAAAACTTTCCGGCTAGCTTCACCATCACAGTTTCTGTGAACTCCATCCGCGCAACTCCGTGCGACTCATCGTAACCTCATCAGCTCAGTTCCCCCCGGATTTCATCCGTGCAGCCGGTCGATTCCCCATCAGATACGATGCACCTGCCACCTCATCCGAGCAGCCCGTTTCACCCGGAATTTAGTTTGCACAGCTGCCCGGCGGAGGTCAATCTGTATGAAAATACACTCAGTACTTCTTCCGCGCTGCCTGCAGCTCTTGCTGTTCTGCCTTGAATTTCTCAGTCTCTGCATTCGGGTTTGCGGACCATTTGCCTGGGCACCCCTGATGCCTTTAGTTTACAGTTGTATAAGGTAAATCGTTCAACTCGGTTTATTGCGCTTGCTTATATGTATGAATTTAAAGCTTCTATTATTCAGTATAAATAGTTGCCCGCGGCAGGTGCATGGACATGAAACATACATCAGGGCGGTTTTCAGAAAATGATGCACCCGGAAATAAAGATGGGAAAAGGCGGTGATTTATTGGAGATTGGGCTGGATATGTAAAATGTATTACCATCGGAAACTTCCGCAGTTGCAAAAAGAACGGAGAATGAAACGCGGAATATTCCTTATAAAGCCGGATATGCAGTAAAGGCAGCAAATCGGGCAGGATATATTTTGGTGATTTGCAGCACCGGCTTCAATGCCCTCTTAAGTGCCGGCTGCATCGCAACATACGCCACAGGTCACAGTACATGATACAGTATAGCATGCAGTACAGGATGCAGCGCAGGATACGGCACAGAGTACAGTAAATGATACATATAAAACATGCAGTATAGGATACGGTACTGGATACGGTATAGGATGCGATATAGGATACGAAATTGGATACGGTATAAGATAATTTAGTACAGGATGCTGTACAGGTCACATTACAGCATCCTGTATAGGGTAAAATTCAGGATACAGCGCAGGACAGGCCTTGTCGCGCAAGATGCTTCCATTTCTCTGACAAATATATAAGGCTTCTTCTGCAAATGGCTTAAACCTCTCTGTCAAATCGCATCAGCTTCTGCTGCGGATTGCCTCAAAAATTCCGGCAGATCGGTTCAGCTTCCGCTGATGATCACTGCAGCTTCTCCCGCAGTTCTTTCAGCCTGTCTCTCAGGAAAGCCGCCTTTTCAAACTGGAGTTCCCTTGCCGCTTCCTTCATCTCTTTCTCCAGCTTGTTGATCAGGGCCTGCAGATCTGATTCCTGCATGTTCTCTATGTCCTGATCAAGCGGGTACTTTGCATGGTCTTCTGCTATCTTTATCGTTTCCAGCGTATCTCGCACGCCCTTCTGGACAGTCGTCGGCGTGATCCCATGCCTGAGGTTGTACTCCATCTGTATCTTCCTTCTCCTGTTGGTCTCGCTGATGGCCCTGTGCATGGAATCAGTGATCGTGTCGGCGTACATGATGACTTTTCCCTCGACGTTCCTTGCCGCACGGCCGATAGTCTGTATCAGCGAAGTCTCTGAGCGCAGGAATCCTTCCTTGTCGGCGTCGAGGATGGCGACAAGGGTCACTTCCGGAAGGTCGAGCCCCTCCCTAAGCAGGTTTATGCCCACAAGAACGTCAAATACGCCTAGCCTGAGGTCCCTTAAAAGCTCGACTCTTTCGAGGGTTTCCACGTCGGAATGCAGATACTCGACTTTGTAGCCAAGTTCCTTCAGATAGGCCGTCAGGTCTTCGGCCATCTTTTTGGTAAGCGTGGTAACGAGGACCCTCTGCTTTTTCTCTACGCGGATCCTGATTTCGCCGATAAGGTCGTCTATCTGGCCTTTCACAGGCCGCACTTCGACTTCCGGATCCACCAGCCCCGTAGGCCTGATTATCTGCTCGACGATCTGCTGTGAATGTTCCCTTTCATACTTCCCGGGAGTAGCGCTGACATAAATGGCCTGTTTGACTTTGCTTTCGAACTCCTTGAATGTCAGCGGCCTGTTGTCGAAGGCCGACGGGAGCCTGAAGCCGTACTCCACCAGCGATTCCTTCCTGGAGCGGTCCCCGTTGTACATGCTGCCGATCTGCGGTATGGTGACATGGGACTCATCTATGAAGACCAGCATGTCGTCCGGGAAGTAGTCCAGCAGCGTATAGGGCGGGCTGCCGGGCGCGCGGCCGCTGATATGCCTAGAATAGTTTTCTATGCCCTGGCAGAAGCCGACTTCCTGCAGCATCTCGAGGTCATACCTGGTCCTTTGCTCAAGTCTCTGGGCTTCAAGAAGCTTGCCCTGGGACCTGAGTTCCAGGAGCCTTTCCTCCAGTTCCTGCTCTATCGATTCAACAGCCCGCAGCATTTTCTCCCTGGTCGTCGCGTAGTGGTTGGCCGGGAAAATGGCGGCGTGAGTGCGCACCCCTATGATCTCGCCGGTCAGATAGTCGACTTCCGTGATCCTTTCGATCTCGTCCCCGAAGAACTCCACCCTCAGGACGTGGTCCGTCGAACCCGGAGGGAATATCTCCAGCACGTCTCCCCTTACCCTGAACCTGCCGCGCCTGAAGTCGATCTCGTTCCTCTCATACTGGATGTCCACCAGCTTCCTGATCACTTCATCCCGGTCCCTTATCATGCCGGGGCGGAGCGATATCATCAGGTCCGTATAGTCCTCGGGGTCGCCGAGGCCATAGATGCAGGAAACACTTGCCACGATGATCACGTCGCGCCTCTCGAAAAGCGCTGCAGTGGCTGAGTGTCTCAGCTTGTCTATCTCGTCGTTGATCGACGAGTCCTTTTCGATATATGTGTCGGTCGACGGAATATATGCCTCCGGCTGATAATAGTCGTAATAGCTGACGAAGTATTCAACAGCGTTGTTGGGGAAAAACTCCCTGAACTCGCTGCAAAGCTGGGCAGCCAGCGTCTTGTTGTGCGCTATGACCAGCGTCGGCCTCTGGACCCTTTCAATGATGTTCGCCATCGTGAACGTCTTCCCTGATCCTGTCACGCCCAGCAGCGTCTGGTGCCTGTAGCCCCTGTTCAGCCCCTGCACCAGCTTCTCAACCGCTTCCGGCTGATCGCCGCACATCTTGTATTCCGAAACTATCTTAAACTCAGGCATATATCCTCCTTTTCCACGGGGACAGTTCTCACCTTTTTGACTTTTCGGAACTGTTCTGTATTTTTGACTTCTATCCTCTTGACACCAAATGTGCCGGTTTTCTTTTTTCGGCCTGAATATTTTGGGGACAGTTCTCACTTTCTTACCATATTTATCCTTGTCCAGCTTCTTTTTATCATTCTGCCCATTTACCTTCGGGTCTTTAATTACTCATACATTTATCCGTTATCTCTATCTTTTTTCTATCTCCTTATCTCTTTATCCCTGAATCCACCTGCGAAACACTGAACTGAAAGCTGACCACTTCTGACCCACTGTCTCGGATCAGTTCAGTGATCTCGAACAGCTGAAAACATCATCTGACTGTTATTTTTTTGTCAATGTGTTGAAAACGTGAGAACTGTCCCCACCATTATATCGCTAAATTTTTCAATTTTCCATGTATATTATATTGAATTTTTTATTGACATAACCTTTTGTCTGGTGTGATAATATGATGAAAATATGATGATGAAATTATAAATAAAGTGGGAGCTGATTCGATGATCGTTGCAAAGTTTGGCGGTACTTCCCTGGCATCTGCCAGTCAGATAAAGAAAGTGTGCAATATCATTACATCTGACCCGGAACGCAGGATTATCGTCGTTTCCGCGCCTGGCAAGCGCAGCAAGGACGATATCAAAGTTACGGATATGCTGATCGCGTGCGCGCAGGCCGGTCTCGAA
>JAKOPX010000252.1 GCA_029778665.1 Bacillota bacterium
AAGGCAAAACCAGCAAAACATCCGGGAACACGGCCGCGATCATTGACATCGAAAGCCTTGAGACCCGCAATATTTCATATCGTTACCCGTTAACGGACGAGTTCCGTATCAGAAACGTCAACTTCAAAATACGCAAAGGGGAGAAAGTCGCATTCGTCGGCGAGAACGGAGCAGGCAAAACGACATTCGTCAAGCTTCTGACCGGTATGCTGCAGCCGACCTGCGGAGAACTGCTTATCAACGGCATAAACGCAAAGGAATTCGGTTTTGGAAGCAGGTACAATTCCACGTCATGCGTATTCCAGGAACCGGCAAGGTTCAACACTTTCACCGTGGCGGACAATGTATACCTGGGCGACGTGGAAAGGGAGCGGGATGAAGCCGGGATCGATTCAGCGCTGGCTTTTGCAGGCTTCGATGGAGCTGACAGGGACGCCATGCTCGGCAAGGACATCGGGGGGACTGAACTGTCCGGCGGGCAATGGCAAAAGATAGCGATAGCGCGGGCATATTACCGCAACCGCGATTTCTACATATTAGACGAACCGACGAGCAACCTGGACCCGCTGGCCGAAGCCGAGGTGTTCAAAAAGTACATAGCCATGACCGAAGGCAAAACCGTCATAATGGTCACGCACAGGATAAGCGTCGCATCGCTCGCCGACAGGATCGTCGTATTCAGGGACGGCGAGATCGTCGAAGACGGCACCCATGACGAGCTGCTTTCACGCAATGGCGAATACGCAAGGCTTTATTCCGTACAGGCCCAGTGGTATGACAGGTAATGAGCAGAACACGGGGACAGTTTTTTGTCTGCACATGATGCAAACATGCTGGTATCGTGCCGTGTACAATTATTAGCCGATGTCTGCCAATCGGATTGGTTCAGGCACAGCTGTCCAAATCGTCAATTTGAAATGGAGGAGTTAATAATGAAAAAAGTATCAGTTCCCATCACAAACAACTTCTGTCCCCAGACACTTTTCCTTTACGGCACGTACAACGAAGATGGCATGCCCAATTTCGGGCTGTTCTGC
>JAKOPX010000253.1 GCA_029778665.1 Bacillota bacterium
CGTCGCTGCCGATCAACCGTTTGTACCCGTTGTCTGCCCATAACTGTTAATATATGCATTTAAGATACCAGAAAAGCAAATGGCCGTCAAAGTAAATCTGACGGCCATTCATGAGGGTGCTTATGACAAACCGATAGCTTTTTGTGCGTCTTCCCGGATAACAGCGGGCTTTCCCGGATCATCGTCCCGATTCGCCGCTTCCGGTCCATCCTGAAACACTGTCCCTACACTTTCTCGACCGGGATCCAGATCTCGCAGTAGCAGTCATCCGGGTTTTCGGCGATTGTTGCGTACAATTCGATGTTATAGTTTCCTGCAAGCTTATAATCCTTGCAGCTAGGCAGCCATTCGCTCCAGATCCTCGTATTGACGTCCTGCAATGACTTCGGCAACTCGCCCCTGCATGGGAATACCGCCCATGTCCCTGCAGGTATAACCTTAGTCACATAGCCTTCCGGGACTTCATTCCACGGCAGGTAGTTGTCTGCGATCATGTATTCGAATTCCTTCCCGTCACTGTCCATGCAGACGCCGTACATACCGCAGACGATCTTGCTGTGGTCGCTCCCGAGGTGTTCGTCCCAGAACTTCGGGATCTCGGCATAAGAAGTTTCGACGTTGAAAGTCCTTACTCTGCCCATAACGGTAAACTGTTCTTTTTTTACGATTTTGTACTCAAGCATGGTTCCGCCCTCCAATACAAGTTTGATCCTGACCCGTGCAAATGACCTGAGATTTGCACCGTTCATTTTGGCAGCCGAAGGTGATATGCCGTGGAACCTGGTGAACGCACGGGTAAAACTGTCAGGAGAATCATATCCGTATTTCAGGGCAACATCGATCACCCGGGCGTCCGATTGGGCAAGCTCCTGTGCTGCAAGGCTGAGCCTGCGGTTCCTGATATATTCTCCCACAGTAATGCCGCACAGCGCATTGAACATCCTCTGGAAATGGAACGCTGAAACGCATGCCTTTTCAGCTATTTTGTGGATATCCAGTTCTTCCGTGATGTTCTCTTCGATATACTCGATCGCGTTCTGTATACCCTCTGTCCACCCTGTCACGACATGATCTCCTTTCCGGCTGTGATTCGATTATATTATGCATTGGAAAGCGTTTCCCGACTTTTTGTGCTTTTTGCTGCAGGAGCAACTGGAAGCAGTCATCCTGGCGTTTTCTCTCATTCATTTAATTTGCAGTCGGTTTCTTTCACAGTGCCTGCTCCCTTACCATCCTGAGATACTCCCTCATTCCGTCCTCTTCATCCTGCCGGTAGGTGAAGCCGAAATGCGCAGCTACCTCCAGGGCAAGTGTATGGAACAGATCACACATCACATCGATAGCCGCCCAGATGTCGGCGTAATCACTGCCGGAATAAGTGGCGGCATACTGCTCATACAGTTCCGGAGGCAGATATTTTTTAAAGTACTTGCCGTTTTTGCCCGCGGAAAGGCTGAACCCGTGCTTTACACCAATGTAGTAGTTTATCATGTCATGCAGTTCATGCCGGATCACTCCATTGAGCATGTGCATGACGTAGGGAAGCTCATCCCGCGCTATGCCTTTGGCGACATTGTTAAGGCACCACCAGAAGTTGTTGCAGCAGGAATAATAGAAAAGTGGCGACGGAGGCCCGATATGCCAGCACTTATCGTCCGGGACCGGGAGCTGCGGCAGGAACCCCCTCCCGTTGTCCTTGTCGAGCAGGACGACTGCA
>JAKOPX010000035.1 GCA_029778665.1 Bacillota bacterium
GCAATATTGCGCCGAAATCTATATCTTTCAAAGCCTCTCTGCCTGAGATCTGCGGCATTTGGATCCCGATTTCCAGCGCGGCTTTGACCAGGCTCAACGGCAGATTTATTTTTGCAATATCACCATTGGAACTGTTTACCGAGATCCTCAGAAGCATCTTGTTCAAATCTTTGCGCTCCTCTTCCGGGACGACCCGGACCGCGTCACTGTTTTCTCCGCGCAGAAGTTTGTCAACAGTTATGCCGAAATAGTCTGCCAACCTGGGAAGCAATGCGATATCCGGGCAGGACAGATCATTTTCCCATTTGCTTACTGCCTGCGAAGATACGCCCATGTATTCAGCAAGCTGGTCCTGCGTTATTCCTTTTGCTTTTCTGTATTCTGCGATCCGTGAACCCAACGTATTTGCCATAAAAAATACCTGCCTTTCATCATGCGATCATCAGAGTCAGCAAGTGCATACAAAAATTCAGGCTGCATATAGATCGGCCCGGCTGTTTGCCTTTCCCCACCTATATTATTACATGAAATCGACATTATTGAAATAAAGCAGTTGTTGAGTTACTCAGCCGTTAGTTGTTTTTTTCTCTACCATTGGTTGAAAATATATATGGAATTCAGCAAAAAGGACCGGAGAGTCACAGCAAATAACTCCCCGGTTCCTCATCAGGACCGTTTCGGCTTTCTTAAGTTTCTCAGGTCTTTCATCCGGAACGCCGCTGTTTCAGTCCCTGAACAGGTCCGGCAGGATATTGTACAGGTAGCGGTTCACGCAGGTCCAGTTGTGGGCTCCGCCTTCCAGTACCATGAAATAGAAGTTGCCTTTCCTGAGATCTGCCGAATAGACGAATACGTCACCCTGCTTCTTAAGTGCCTCTATCTGGGAAGCCATCCCGCCATAAGCCAGATCGGCTGTACCGGTCGCCGCGAAGATCCTTATGTCATCCTTAGTGTAACCCGCTCTTCTGGCTATTTCCGCCAGGTACTGCGCCACGATCTCGTCGTTGGTCCCGGTGAAGTCATATCCTTCCTGCCTTATCGTTCCGACATCCTGCCAGCACCACAGGCTGATTGGGACATAATACTTGAAATAATCGATGGCGTAGATGTAGTTGTACCACGTGCAGGCAGAACCCATGGAGAATCCGCCGACAGCCCTGTGATCCCTCGCCGCGATCAGGTCTTCCTCGCTGGTGGATTTGGCGTATACGTTGAACTGTCCCTCGATCGTCGGTATGATATCCTTCACCAGTTCGTTATGGAAGTTTTTGATGCGGAACATCCCGTCTTCCGTCTGCCTTTGCAGAGAATTCGGCTCCGTGTCGTACCATGTGGGCGTGACGATTATCATCGGCTTGATTTTGCCGTCTGCGATCAGGTTGTCGACCACCCTCATAAGCTCGGTGTTCTGGTCCACGTCGCCAAATGCCGTATGCTGGCTCTCGGACATGCCATGGATCAGGTAGAACACATCATATTTCGTGTCCTTGTCATCGGGATCGTAACCGTGCGGGAGATACACGAGCATGTATTTTTCCAGTTCTTTTGCCGCTCCGTCGTAAGTATTCGTCCTGTAGCTGACCTTTACGATAGTCCCTCTGATATCTTCGGGATCCGATGTCCTGTATCTCCTCGGTATATCCCTGCACTCTTTTTCGTCAAAGGACAGGTCGTTGCGGACCAGATTCTCGATGGCAGTTTCCAGCCTGCTGAACAGATCGTCATATGTTTCCTGCGTCGAATTTTCATCTGCAATCGCTGCTTCCGATTCCCTGATAAGCGCCTCCACCACGTCGCCGTTAGCGTAGCGCTCAAGTTCGATTTCCTTCGCACTCCCGACCAGGGAGAGCAGTTCATAAAAGCTCGGTTTCGATACGGAACCGGGACTTTTCCCTGTCAGTATCATCTCGCCGAACTTGCTCGTATCCATATACGCAGTGCCCGTGGAGTCAAATATGTTCAATGTCGCTATCCTCGTGCTCCCCACCGCATCATTGACCTGGGCTTCCACGCCCATCACC
>JAKOPX010000036.1 GCA_029778665.1 Bacillota bacterium
GCCCGGATGGACCAGCCTATCCATGATTACTGCCACTGCAGTCTCAAGGCCCGAGATCCCAAAGGACGCATTGGCATACTCACAATCCTTGCTCTCTATGTTTTGAGGGGCATGGTCTGTGGCAATGCAATCCACAAGCCCTGACGCAACCGCATCCACCAGGGCTTTCACATCATGTTGCGAACGCAAAGGAGGATTTACCTTAGTATCGGTATCATAGTCACCGACCATTTCATCAGTCAGGGTAAGGTGGTGCGGGGTCACCTCGCAGGTGACACTGATGCCGGCTGCTTTAGCCTGCTCTATTATTCGAAGAGACCCTTCCGTAGACACATGGCACAGGTGAAGCCGCGCTCGGGTTATACCGGCAAGCCTGACGTCTCTGGCTACCATAATCTCCTCTGCTGCAGCCGGGATCCCTTGCAAACCGTATAAAGTCGAGTAGTAACCTTCATGCATTAGGCCGTTGCGGGATAAGGCCAAGTCCTCACAATGGGAGAGGATGGGAAGATTAAGCATTCTGGCGTAATCCATGGCATGTCTCATTACGTCCGATTTCACAACAGGCTTGCCGTCATCAGAAAAACCTACACAACCCGCTTGTGCCAGCTCTGCCATTTCACTGAGCCCTTCGCCTTCCAGATTCTTAGTAATGCTGCCTACTGGAAGGACATTCACCAATCCTGCTTCCTTACTCTTCCGCAGGACGTACTCTGCAACGATTCCTTCATCGACAACAGGATCTGTATTAGGCATGCTGCATACAGCAGTGAACCCACCTGCTGCAGCAGCCTTCGACCCGGTTATAATATCTTCTTTGTACTCATATCCAGGGTCTCGTAAATGGACGTGGATATCGATGAAACCCGGGCAGACTATCTTTCCTTCAGCATCTACTACGTCCTCGTTTCCATCCGGAGATAACTCTTTTCCGACAGCTGCTATCCTTCCGTCGACAATCAGGACATCGGCTATCTCGTCAATATCGTTTGCCGGGTCTATGACACGGCCCCCCTTAACCAGCAATCTCATCTTTTCCACCTCCAAGCATCAGGTAAAGAATTGCCATCCGTACTGCGACTCCGTTTGTTACCTGTTCGTTTACGACACATCTTGAACTTTCTGCAAGTTCTGTTGATATCTCAATACCTCTGTTCATAGGTCCGGGATGGAGGACGATTGCATCGTCTGCAGCCAGAGACAAGTGTTCCGTCCTAACCATATAGAGTTCTTGGTATTCATCGATAGACGGAAAGAGCCCGCTCTGCTGGCGCTCCCTTTGGATGCGCAACAC
>JAKOPX010000037.1 GCA_029778665.1 Bacillota bacterium
ACGGCACACCCAGGACCATCACTGTCTGCTCCAGATGCCTGCGTTCGAACAGGGTCACAAGAGCCGTCTGAGCAGCCATGGTACAGCAGATAATGTTCATGCGCATATATCGAAGCGACATAAAAGCATGAGCAAAGCATTTATGTCGCTTTGATTTTATGCATTTCAGTTCATCCTGAGCACTTTTCTGATCAGATTGCCAAAAAACCTGGGCAGTTTGACGACCATTATCCTCATAACGTTTCCTCCCCGAAAGGTCTGTTAGTATCACAATACTCGGAGAAAGTCAATTTGTGCACGTCCACAGACCTGTGTTTTGAAAAACAGTCGTCAACTGCAGTATCAGTGCCTCGCCCCATAAAGCCTTCTGGCCGTCATGACGCAGTTTCGCCCTGATGCCTTGGCCTCATACAGCGCATCGTCCGCTGTGCGTATGAGCTCGTTTTCACTGAGCGCGCATTCGTCATATGAGGATATACCGAAGCTCGCGGTCACCGATACGCTGATAAGATCGTCATTTATTACATGCTCCGATATCAGTTTCCTCAGCATCTCCACTTTTTCATATGCCTCATCCAGGCTGGTCTGCGGTAACAGTATGGTAAACTCTTCTCCTCCGAACCTGGCAAGCACATCGCCTTTCCTCAGCGTGGAAGCAACCACTTCGGCAACAGACTTGAGTACCTTGTCGCCGAAGAGGTGGCCGTACATGTCATTGAATTTCTTGAAATGGTCGATGTCATACATGACAAGCGACAGCGGCCAGCCGTTCTTCTGAGCCTCTTTGAACTCGGCCTGGAGCCTTTCCTGGAAATATTGGCGGTTGTATATCCCTGTAAGCCCGTCTTTCCGTGCCATCTCCTTCATTTTCAGATACAGCTCCGCGTTTTCCATTACGATGCCGACCTGCTGCGCAATTATCCTGAGAAACCTGACGTTCTCATTGTCGAATGCGTTGTTCATCGTATGTTCGACAAGTACCAGCCCGAATTTCCTGGAACTCGTCGTCAGCGGTATGCACATCAGCGAATTTATATTCCTGCCGCACGTGAACAGGTATTGATAATAGTCAACATTACTTTCGAGCAGACACTCGCCTTTCATCAAAACATCCTGGAGGATACTGCAGTTGATATTGTCCGTCAACGTAGCAAGTTCGTTTGGATCCGTAACGTTTGTAGTATGGACTTTCAGACGCCCTGACTCCTCATCGTACAGTATGACGGAGGAATAGCTTCCCCCGACGACGCCGAGTATTATATCATTGAGTTGTTTAAGCAGTTCTTTCGTGTCAAGGATCGATCCGATGGCCTGGCTGATCTGGTTCAGAGTGTAAAACTCAGCAATGCTTTTTGAAAGGGATTTGTTGGATTTTTCGAGTTTATCCGAATTGGTTATGAGACTGCTGTATTTCCTGATAATCTCATCCATTTCACTTTTCAGCATCTGGTAACGCTCATTGAACTGTTCTGTGGCATATGTTGCCTGGAACTCTTCCTCGATCCTTTTCCTGTACAGTTCGCCGAAAAAGTACACGATTATGAAAGAAATAATATACAGGCCGGCCGCCATGCCCAGGGTCCTTTTGACATCAGCTGCAAAACCGCCCGCAGCCCCCGTCATCCGCATAATTTTGCCGCGCAGCATCAATAAGTGCATTATCGTTGATGAGAAGGCAACGGCATATCCGTATTTCGGGCCCTTTATATATGTAGTAACGCACATCGGCAGCAGATAGCCGATATAAAACCACACACCTATGTCTGAATATATGGCTACCGCGGATATCACCGAACTGAAAAGTATCTTTTCAAGGCAGTACGCCAGCGCGTTATTCAGCAGGAAGCCCCGGAACACTTTATACCTGAGCAGCATAAGGGCAAAAGCAAGCAGGCATACAGCAGCACTCAGGATCATCCGCGTTCTCTGGGCAGGATCGGACATGAAACGTATATCTTTCAGAAGCAGATTATCAATAAAGTAAATCACAGCCGAAGCAGCCATGAAAACCGCGGATGTCCTCAGATAGATCAGCTCATACGCTTCGTATTTGTTCAGGTTTCCGCCTTTGATATGATCCAGTTGCAATTCCCCCCAGTATTACTTGCGCCAGTATATCTCTATTTCGTCCCCTTCGCCGATCACATCGGTGAAGGCCGCGGGTCTGCCGTTCAGCCTGAGTTCTATCGTTCCCTGCGGTTTCGACAGATCAAAATCTATATAGTTGAATATATCCACGAACATATGCCTGGTCTGTTTTTTCTTCAAAGATACAGTTTTACCGTTCACCGTCACGTCGAACCATTCATCTGATCCAGCCGCTTCGTAAGTGTCCGGCACATCCCTGTTTTGAGCTTCGTTTTCATATCCTGCACCGGTTTCGGCTCCGGTTCCGGTATCATATCCGGTACCGTTTTCAGCCGCAGTTACAGCTGCATTGTCATAACCGGCAGCATGAAAGCCAGAGTATTCATCGTGCCTTTCGGCGCAGGTTATGTTGTCACCGTCTTTCAGCAAATAGCCAAAACTGATTTCCCTTGTCCCGTTGACCGTGATCTCGTGATCTGCGCCCGCAAGACCTGATACCTCCAGCAATTCGCCAAGCGTCCTTATCCTTGAATACTGAACTACATCCCCATCCTTTATTTCGGTATCAGCTCCGACCTGCTCGCCGTTGACGGTTATGACCGTGCTTATGTCCACAGGGGTGCCGTTCAGTATGACGGAACCGGCAAAATACTCCGGCACGAGTTCATACGCTTTGACCGATGCATCCCTGCCGTTCTGAGCCGGAATGACAGTGATATTGTCACCGAAGGACAGCGGGGCGTCAAGGCTTGACAGCTTTCCATTAAGCCATATTTCCGCAGCTTTTCCGAATTCGCCCCTGAACCTGCGCATTTCACCGTTGACAGTACATGTGATGCTCTTGCCGGAACGCCCTATCAGGTCCTCAGCGCCGAATCCATAGAGGACCAGCGCATCGGATACTTTATGCTTTTTCGTGTTGAACAGTTTCAGTTTCCTGTCATTTACCGTAACGGACATGAAGTCTTTCCCTGAGTACATCTGCGCAGTTACTGCTATCCCGAACGGTGTGACCGCCTCAGGTCCGTACAGCTTTTTGTCATTGAACCTGACGCCCCTGACCACATCACGTCCCCGTACCGCGACTCTGTCTTCCGGCAATCCAAGCTGTGCGGCCAGGAACTTCGGCAACAGCGGTATACGGCTTCCCCCTCCCACAAGGAACACAGCATTGGGAGCCTTGCGGTTATATTCGAGTATTTTGTCCGAGATTGCCGAGGCAAGCTGCCGGATAGTATCCTCCATTTCATCCAGTACTTCCCTGGCAGATACTTCATGCCTCTTTTTGAGTATATCGGTAAAGCTGATTTTTTCCTTTCCTGATGACAGTGATATCTTTATCTTTTCAGCGGTGGCAAAATCAACGAGGTATCGTTGTGAAATGCTTTCTGTTATTTCATCTCCGGCAATCGGAACCATCGCGTATGCAAATACGCTTCCATCCTTTGTGAGAGCAATATCCGAAGTCCCTGCGCCTATATCGACAAGCGCGAGATTAAGCAGGCGCAGATCAGGCGCAATCGCAACATTTATGACTGCGATCGGCTCCAGGGTAAGGCTTGCTACCTCAAGACCCATCCTGTTCACGACGGAATACAGGCTGTCAACCACCGTCAGCGGCAGGAACGTCGCAAGCAGTTCAACGCCGGCAGTCCTGCCCTTATGTCCTGTCAGTTTCGACATCACGTATCCGTTGAGATAATAGCTGATGACGCTGTATCCGACACAGTAATACTGGTTTTTATCGTCCGCATCCGAAGTTTCGTCAAGAATCATCTGGGCACGCTGTATCGCCTCTATTTCCATGCTGCTTACCAGGTCAGCGTCGATCTCCGAGTCCTGTTCCAGGTTCCTCTCCACTCTGACCTGGCATGTCCTGAGAACTCTTCCGGCAGCTGCGATGGCCACCCTTTTGAGCCTGAAGCCCAGCCTCGCCTCAAGCCTCTGCTTTACTTCCATAGCCGTAACTGCAGTCTGATCAATGTCATGTATCTGTCCGTCGATCATTGCCCTGCCTTTGTGCTCGCAAACTTCCGTGGCGATTACGTTGAAAAAGTCTCCTTCCTGCATCCCGACTACACCCGCGATGGTACGGGTCCCTATATCCAGGGCAAACACAATGTCATCCGGTGCAATATCTTTAATATCTGCCGGTTCTTCAGTATTCCGGCCCGCAAGCCTGATCACCCTGCCGGCGCGTTTCGTGTCTGGTTTTTTTCCGGCCTTTCCGGTCCTTTCCGGACTGGTGCCATAATTTTTGCCTGCCACAGCGGCATCACCTCTTGAATAAGCACATGACGGACTAATAGATATTATTAATTCGACAGCCGGAAATTAAATCCTTCTGTCGGATCGCCAAATAGTATATCGTATGTTGTCGCGTATGAAAGCCGCCTTCCGGAAATGGGACTAAGGTCCGTAGGTCTATTTTGCACTTTTCAATGCATGTAAGTGATAGTATACTGTTTATGTAAATAGATAGCAAACGCTTTACGCTTCAACAGGAAAGGAGTACAAAAGTGATGTCAATAGCCATCCTCGATGACAACATAAAAGCCCTTGAACTGTATGAAGAACTGATACCGAAATGGTTTGCCAGAAATGGGATCAAAGGCCGCATAGTTACTGCCACAAGCGATTACAGAGAATTCCTGGAAGCGGTAAGGGAGCGTTCTGTCAACGTATGCATAATCGACATCAATCTGCAGTCTGAGGTAAGCGGCCTATACGTCGCCCAAAAAATAAGACAGGAAAAACTGGATACCGAGATCATTTTTTGCACTGGCATGCTGGAGTATATGCACAAAGCTTTTGATGTAAACGCGTATCATTACATAATAAAACCTATAGGAAGAAATCTGGAGAAATGCCTTGTAAAGCTTTACAAAGAATTGGAATACAGGCAAAACAGAAAAAACATTATTGAGCTGAAAACAAAATCAAGCATATACTATGTCTCCCGGAATTCCATATCACATATCATCAGGCGGGGCAGCAAGTCTGTCATTTATACGGCCGACAATGTATATGAGGTGTATGACAGTCTGGATTCGCTCATCGAGAAACTTGGCAGGGACAAATTTATCAAATGCTACAGATCTCTGGTCGTCAACAGGGATTATATCAGGCAGGTAGATAAAATGAACAGGAAAGTGGTACTGTCAAATGGATACGAAGGGAAGCTCGGCCGGCTGAAATCGTTCCGACAGATTTTGAAAGGAGCTGCAGACAATGAGGTTTGACATATTGCTGTTGATTAACATATTTTCTTCATATTTGGGAAGCCTTTTTGTCGTTTATTTTCACAGAAAAGTATGCGAAATGAGAGTGTCGAAAACCAACGAAATTATTTTCTCTGTTGCGTTCGCCCTGCTGAACGGCATTATTTCGACACTTATACAGGATTTCGTTTATAAGCCGATAATCCTGCTGATCCTGGGCACCGCAATAATAAGCGTTTTCTTAAGGGCTACGGTTATTCGGTCATTTTTATCCCTTTCTTTTTGCATAATAGGACTATCTGCGGGCAATGCGATCACACCTCTCATAATAAGCATACTGTCCCCGGACATGTCATTGGAAAAAGCAGTTTCCGACCCGTTGCTGTACCTGGCAGGAAACCTGTTCACCAACTTTCTCGTATTCCTGCTGTTTATTCTTATCAGGCCGGCAAAGGAATACATAAAGATGGCACTCCGTGATAAATTTCTTATCATCCTTACGGTCGTTACCATTTTCGTCATATGTTCAACGTCCGCCTTGTATTTTTATACAAAGACTCTTAATATGATAGGTTGCCTTATAATCGCATCGGTCAGCCTTTCCTACTGTATATTCATAATAGCGGCATGGTTGGTGTCTCTAAAAAGAGTGATAAGTGAAGAGGATCTTAAACAGCAGAAATTCTATAATGAATCGCTTCGTTCCACCCTGTTTGAACTCCGAAGGTTCAAGCATGACTGGATCAATAACCTGATGGTCATAGATTCGATGATCAAGATGAACAAGCTTGCCGAACTGAAGCAGTACATATCGGAACTGATTGGCCACAGCGGACTGCACACGTATACACAGATCTATGATATCAAAAATGCCGGTTTATTCGGTATACTCTCTTCCAAAATCAACCTCGCACATGAAAAGGGCATATCTGTCGATCTGTCCGTCACGGGCGTTATTGAAAACATCCCAGGGATCAAAATATCCGATCTGTGTGAAATAATAGGGATTTTCCTTGATAATGCCATCGAAGAGGCATCTGCTTCAGATAAGGAAATAAGCATAGATATAAAAGAAGGTGGCAGCTTCATAGAGATATCCGTATCCAACACCTGTTCAACTCCTCCGGATATGCAGAGGCTGGCTACAGACGGCTATACTACCAAAGGCACCGACAGGGGGATGGGGCTGGCTATAGCAAAAAGCATCATCTCGAGATACAAAAATATCCTTCACATTACTACATATGAAGACAACATATTCACACAGACCATAGAAATAGCATATAAAGGCAGAAAGGGGGGCTGACCCCCTCTCTGTTATCAGTCTAGTCTTCTCTGATGAGTGCCTTCGGGCATTCCTTCTGGTAGAAAGTAAAGAACCAGCACCCGTACGCCGAGACAGTGGATGCGACAAATACGCCCGCCATTGCCAACAGGCAAAGGAGGACCTTGAAATAATTCTTTCTCATGCAGACACCTCCTCCCTTCCATATTTGTTTCCCGATATCCTGTATGCCAAAGGCGTCATAAACACAGCCTGAAGGAAGCAGGAGAAGAGTATGATATTGGACCACACGGCAGGAAGGAACCAGGAAGCTGCAAACATACATGTCAGAAGTATGAATCCTCCGATCCTGAGCTGTTTTCTCTGTTTTTTGGATTTGACGGGTTTCTGAGGAAGATCTGCCGGCGCGTACAGATATGCTGCCACGTACGAGAACGGGGCAATTATCAGCAGTAGATATATGCGATCGATATTGCTGTAAAGAGATGCTGCAACGATCCCAAAAACGATGGCGGAATGCGTGATCATGCATCCCAGGTGCGACTTTGCATGGATCCCTCCCAGCAGTGTCCTCTGGATCCCGTATGCAACAATGGCAGCTGCTACATACGGTACGATCCGGAATATGAGTGAAACTGCCAGGATGATGCTTATCTTGACTATCTCCGATACAATCATGTAAACACCGTATTCGATGATTTCGCGCTTTTCCGGATCAACACCTTCCAAAGTGGAATAGATCATGTCTGCCATATATTTGCTGATTTTATCAAACATCGGCATCACCTGCTAATATTATACAAGGCATTAGGATGCTGCATGAAAAATTTAATCGAATGATACTTTTTCTTTGTCGAAAATGAATATTTTATACTATTACATGAAAAGCATTCTTTATTATCAATCACTTCCGTTTCTTGAATCAAGTTTGTATTTTTTTAATAAAATGCCGGGCAATACCATGGGAAATTATCAAATATATTGACAAAAATTGTTTATGATGATATCTTATTGTCGTCATATTATCCTTAATTGCTGAAAAGCAATAATATTAAAGAGGTTATGATATGTTATCCGAATTAGCTGAATGCACAATGCTCATGTTGAAAGTGATCCATGAGATGTACAGCACACAAAGGATAACTTATGAAGAGTTTGTAACCCACACCAGGAAAAAGCTTCAGTTTTTGTCAGAAAACATATCGCAATTCGCATCTGAAGCAGAGAGGGAAACTGCATACGATATCATAAGCAAATGCAGTTCGATACTGTCCGGGAACGACAGGGACGAAGGGAGCTACCTGCAGTAAAACGGGCATATGCATTCCAGCCTTTTTATTCTGGCCGCCCGTCTGAATGCTTTCTGATAACCTCTATCACAGACTGCACTCCAATGTCATGGGTGCTTTTTTTCATTGACGCCGTATATCGGTCTGCATTGTTCCAAAGATCATATATGGCATCCGTCAAAGACCCGCAATTCAGTTCTTCTTCCGGCAAAACCTTGCTGTAGCCCTGTTTCTCAAAGGAAGCAGCATTCAATATCTGGTCTCCGCGGCTGGCTGCCCTGGACAGCGGGATCAGAAGATTGGGTTTTTTCAGTGCAAGCAGCTCATGCAGCACCGTAGCACCTGCCCGCGATACGACGAGATCAGCCAGGGCATACAGGTGAGGCTGTTCCTCGTTCACATACTCGAACTGCCTGTAACCTTTCAGATTGTTGAATTCTTCCTTTACATTCCCTTTCCCGCAGATATGGCAAACGTTGAAATCCTTCAGAAGCCTGTCAAGTATGCTCCTTACAGCATTATTGATGTTCTCTGATCCGAGGCTGCCGCCAATGACCATGATCACGGGTTTTGTATCACTGAATCCGCATATTTCCCTTCCTGTCCGCCTGTCACCTTTCAGGAGGCTCTGCCTTATTGGCATTCCCGTCCTTATACCCTTCCCTTCAGGTATATACCGGGCTGTTTCAGGGAACGTATAGCATACTGCCTTGGCAAACGGCATTGAAAGCCTGTTGGTCAGCCCGGGCGTTATGTCGGATTCGTGTATGATGACAGGGATCCTTCTCATCCAGGCAGCCCACACCACAGGGCAGGACACGAACCCCCCCTTGCTGAAGACCGCCGCGGGCTTCAGTTTTCCGAGCAGTGAATATGCCTGTAGGAATCCCGAGGCAACTCTGAAAACATCGGTGAAATTCCTGAAATCGAAATACCTTCGCAGCTTGCCTGCACTGATCCCGTAGTAGGGTATCCCTTCCTTCATGATCAGTTCCTTCTCCATGCCGCTGCGCGAACCAATGTAATGTATGGTGTAGCCTTCCTGTTTCAGGTAAGGCAGCAGAGCTATATTCGGTGTGACATGACCTGACGTTCCACCGCCGGTCAGAACCAGAACTTTTTCTTCCATATCATTCAGATACCTCTTTTTTTCCCAAAGACACTATATCATATCCGGATGGATCCTGGAATGCCCTCAGTCCGAAATGGGGCAATACAGCAAAAAGGTGGTCGAAAATATCGGACTGTATGTTTTCATATTCTGTCCATTCCGTTGTTGACGTAAACGCATATATCTCCAGCGGAAGACCGTTCGGGCCCGGTGAAAGCTGCCTGACCATCAGCGTCATGCCCTTGTGTATGCCCGGATGGTTCCTGAGATAATTGTAAACATAAATGCGGAAGGTACCGATATTGGTCATTCTTCTGCCGTTTACCGGCACCGATACATCTATATTATTCTCTTTATTATATATATCGATTTCTTTCCGCTTATTCGCTATATATTCCCTGAGGTATTCGATCCTCGACAGTTCTTCGGTCATTTCCGCGGAAAGGAACCTGATGCTGGTCACATCAATAAAGATGCTGCGCTTGATCCGGCGCCCGCCGGAGATCATCATGCCCCTCCAGTTCCTGAAGGAATCAGAAACCATCGCATGAGCCGGTATCGTCGTTATGGTGTTATCGAAATTCCTGACCTTTACTGTTGTCAGCGTGATTTCTGTTACGAAACCGTCCGCATCATATTTCGGCATCTCGATCCAGTCACCGATACGGATCATGTCATTCGTCGTCAGCTGTATTCCTGCAACAAACCCAAGTATGGCATTCTGGAATACAAGCAGTATCACCGCAGAAAGCGCTCCGAGGCCGCCGAGCAGGATCAGCGGATTCTGCCCGATAAGTGAAGCCACTATGACAACGGCACCGACTACGAACGCCATTATCTTGATTACCTGGAGGATCCCCTTGATAGGCCTGGTTTTCGAGATTTCAAAAGTCCGGTATATGTCGTCAGCAGCATTGAGCAGCGAATCTATGATAAGAACCAGTACGAACGTTACATATGCGGACAGGATCCTTTTTATCCATATTTCATATGATGGGAAAAAACCGGTGAAAAAGCCGATAATCAGCGGTGTGACCAGATGTGCTGTACGATGGAATACTTTGTGCTCATATAGCTTGTCATCCCATGTATATCTATTTTGCCTGATCAGTCTGGAAACCAGGCGAAGCAAGACTTTCCTCGCAACCATGTTACCCAGCACGCACAACAGGGCGATCGCCAGCAAAACGGCGACCGTTGTCAGCATTTTCGGTGCTTCGCCGGTTAAACCGAGGCTGTTGAAGCGCTCATCCATCCAGGCCTGCAATATGGTCCCCCCATGTATATATGATACCTGAGCTGAATCAAATTGTCAGGAATTCTTCATTATGACGCTCTCTATCGCATCAGCGACATCTTCACATGAGTCGCAGCATTTCTCAAGATAATGATATATCGTGTCCCATGCGGCAAGCTCCCTGTAATCATTGCATTCCACGTAAAGCTTCCTGGTCGCTTCCATGAACAGTGCGTCTCCTTCTTCCTCCAGCCTGTTTACCTCCACGACAAGATCATGCAGCTTTGTAGATTTCCGGAAATTGCAGAACTCGTCCAGAGCGGTCTTCAAGGCATTGCAGCAGTTTACTATGACATCTGTCATTTTCAGTGCATGCAGGTTTACCTTGCCGATATTGAACATATACATCCTCATAAGCACGTCCTCTATCGTATCGGTAACCGTATCGATGGTATCGGCAAGGGCCACGATATCCTCCCTGTCTATGGGAGTGATGAATTCTCTTGCCAGTTTTTTGATCATCCTGTGCCTTGCCTGGTCTCCGCTGTGTTCTATTTCATGCATCTCCTTCATCTTCTGGGGCAGCATTTCCGCATTGTAATTATTCAGGATCTCCTTGAGCAGGTTTGCTGCCTTGCAGGAATAGCCTACCAGTTCGACAAACGTGTCAAAATAGGTTTCTCCCTTTTTCCTTGACATTTTCAGACCATCCTCGTAATCCTATTTTTTTCGTTATATACTAGAATATCCTCATAAACAGTGAAGCCATCAGGAAACCTATCAGGCCGCAGCCGGGGAAAGTCATTATCCATGCCATGAGCATTTCCTTCACGACCCCCCAGTTGACCGAAGATATCCTTCTGGCCGCACCTACTCCCATTATGGCCGTTGTTTTCGTATGCGTCGTACTCACAGGCAATCCCAGGAAATTCGCGGTCAAAAGGCTCAGGGCACCCACCATGTCCGCGGAAAAGCCCTGGTATGTCTCAAGTTTGACCATATCCATCCCGACCGATTTTATTATCCTCATGCCTCCGATCGACGTACCAAGCGCCATTACCGCAGAAGTCAGGAATATAAGCCACAACGGTATGGTAAAAGTCGTCACATCTGCCTGTTCCTGTGCAAGGAACACCCCCAGCATGAACACGCCCATGAATTTCTGGCCGTCCTGTGCTCCATGCATGAAAGCCATTCCGGCAGCTCCGGCTATCTGGGCACACTTGAAAAATGAATATGTCTTCCTTCTGTTAAACCTCCTGAATACAAGCTCGACAAGCTTTACCATCAGGACTCCGCCGACGAATCCCATCACGACCGAAAGGAAAAGCCCGTAAATGACCTTTATCCATTCATCCGGGTTTATACCGTCTATCCCCCGCTGAAGCGCAATGGCTGCTCCGGAAATACCTGCTATCAGTGCATGGCTTTCGCTGGTGGGGATTCCGAACCACCAGGCTGCCGTCGCCCAAAGGACGATGGATATCATGGCTGCGCACAGGGCCACAAGCGCTTCATGGCTGTCTCCCCTGAAATCGACCATTTTGTAGATCGTTTCAGCAACTTTTGAGTTTATCAGTGTCATTACCAGAACGCCGAGGAAGTTGAAGACTGCGGCCATCGCAATGGCCGGTCTCGGACTCATCGAACGTGTTGATATGCATGTGGCGATAGCGTTGGGGGCATCTGTCCACCCATTTACCAGTATGACTCCAAGAGTCAGCGAAACGATCACCATCAATGCCGGATTTGTAACCAGTTTGCTTAAGAAATCCGTCAGCGTAACAGTCATCGGCCATCAACTTTCCTGATCATAATTATGTATATTTAATATGTACCTTACTGAACGTTTTTAGCATACCATGTTTTTTTTGGCCGGGCAATATCAGGTGGAATAAAATATTCTTATAAAGTTGTTTTTTGATGAATTATGAAAAATAAGCGCGGATTTCGCCGAATATTTTGTCTGTTTCAACAAAGGATAAATTTATTCTCATCCGAACAGCCCGATTATACGAAAAACCCGCATGAATGCGGGTTTTGCAAGATCATGGTGGAGCTGATGGGATTCGAACCCACGACTTTCACAATGCGAATGTGACACTCTCCCTCTGAGTTACAGCCCCACAGATTCAAATGATGCACACCTTTATTACAAATATACACCTTATCAGAAAACCGGTCAACTGCTTACTTAAAATCAAATTGTCAACTTTATAGATGTTTGAGGTTGACAATTTGATTTTAAGCATTTATCCTTAGTATGAATGCTGGTATGAGCATCTGATATCGATGAAAGAAAGGATGTTGAGATATGAAGCTGACAGTAAAGGAATGCATGCTAAGTGCATTGTTTACAGCTCTGATGGTGGCCGGGACATACCTGCGCATCCCCTTCCCCCTGCTGCCTGTAACCCTGCAGCCGTTCATATGCGCCCTTTCAGGGCTTATCCTCGGAGCAAGGCTCGGCGCTCTGTCCATGACAGTCTACATGTGCCTTGGTCTGGCAGGTCTTCCGGTATTTGCCGGCGGCAGCGGACCCAGCGCCGTGTTCGGGAAAACCTTCGGCTTTATCGTCGGCTTCATTGCCGGCGCATATGTCATCGGCAGGATATCCGCAAAGCTCGGTAAGCCGACCCCCGTCAACAACCTCAAGGCTCTGCTGCCAGGACTGGCCGCAATATACATACCGGGTATTGCCCATATGCTGCTGATAATGCGCGTTTACCTGGCAAATGAACAGGCAGGCCTCCTGATGGTCCTTTCAGGAAACCTGCCATACTTTATAAAAGATGCCGTACTTTTTGTCGTAATCGCATTCGCCGGCACCTCGGTCGTTCCGGCTGTCAGAAGGGCACTGTCGTCCAAAACCGTATGATCATATCATCAGAATTGGATCATGTCGCTCTGCGGGCATCATTTGTAAACGAGGATGTCATTTTCGATCACAGGCTCGGTCCCCAGCCTGCGGCTGAGGTCTGCCTGCCTGGACAGCAGTTCGGCCGCATCGCTGCCCGTCTGGATCTCCACGTATGATTTTTTCAGGATCCTTACGGGCACAGCCGACAGTCCTGCAAGTTCCGTGCCCTTGTATTTCATGTCTACTATGAACGACTCCATGTTTTCGGATTCGTTCTGATCGAAAAGGAAATTGCCCATGCTGTACAGGATAGGCTTCCCGTTGTAGATTTCGATGCCCTGGAACTGATGGGGATGGTGCCCGAGGATCATGTCAGCGCCGTCATCTATCAGCCTGTGGGCGAACTCCACCTGTTCGTCGGTCACCCTGAAGCTGTCCTCTATGCCCCAGTGGAGCGAAATCACGAGCAGATCCACCTTGTCACGGTTCTTTTCTATGTCTTCCTTTATCAGTTCGTATTTTCTGGGCGCAACACCGGATTTTTCAGGTCCTGCCGCGAATGACAGGTACGGATCGCCGGCAAAAACTATCTCAGCCATATCCGTATATGCCAGCAGACCGATCTTCATTCCGTTTTTCTCTATTATGGCCATTTCCCTTGCTTCATCAATGTTTCTGCCACCGCCGGCATGCACGATCCCATGCCGGTCCAGCAGTTCCATTGTGTCAAAAAGGCCTTTTTCATAGTAATCCATTATATGGTTGTTGGCCAGGCTTATAAGGTTGAAACCCGCGCTGGTCAGGGCAGCGACCGATTCAGGCTCTGCCTTGAGCACTATCTTTCCCGTTTTGTAAAGACCTTTGCCGCTGGAAGTAAGAGGACATTCGAGATTTCCGAACACTATGTCGCCCAGTTCCAGTACGGGCTTTATCTTCGCGAATGCCGACTCATAACCTCCGCCGTTTTTCTTTATCCAGTACTCGACGCCCCTGCCGAGCATTATGTCGCCTACTGCAATAAACCTGAGTTCCGGTACCGCAGGGGCTTCAACATTTCCGGTCCCATCATCCGCCTGTCCGCCGCTGCCTGCCGTTGGATCTTCCAGATCCCCGCCTGCTTCCTGTCCGTCTTCTGCCGGGGCTCCAGGATCATTCCCGCTCTCACCGGACGTGGTTTTCCCTTCTCCGCCTTCATTTTCCGTTGTTCCTTCGTGGGGCTGTTCATGCAGTACCTGCCTGTCCCTGTATGCTTCGCTGTGGTAAAGTATTGCCATGGTCACACATGCAGCGGCAAGTATTACCAGCGCAGCAACGGTCAAAGTCCTGATCTTTTTCATAATCTTCTCCTTAATAGTTTTCTCAGGATATAATAACACTAATTATGTAATATGTCACCCAGGCACAAAAAAAGCTGTATGCCTTGCGCATACAGCTTGCAATAAGGGGTCGGATATCGTATATCCGTCAATGGTCTTCGCTGAACAAACGGAGATTACCTTTCAGGCTTTTCACTTGAGTTCCCACTACCTCCTTGTTTTTACACTATATTGCAAGCAGTCCTTGAAATGGATTATAATGACTAATGCGGATCATTGGTTATTTACCACAACATACACCGGTCAAACAGAAAATTTACAGAATATACAGCTTATATAAAATCGGATAATTCGCATCATATTATATAAAAGACATGATATGGAGGCTCATATGAGATCGCACATGCACAAGTTCAAGTTCGACAGCAGGTTCTCAAACGGCCATAACCACAGACTGCTTGGGTATGCAAGCGGGATGGTCGGCTTTGGCAGCTTCCATATTCATTTTTATTACGGCGTCTCTTCCTACCGCAATCATACCCATTACTTCTGCGGCATCACAGGTATGCCCCGCAAGACTGAAAACGGGCATATACACAAGATGGAAGGCATTCTTGAATACAACGATATGCATGATCACGTCTATAAAGGATATACCTCTGAAGAGATATCCTGCATCCCTTCCGCCCAGGTCATCGGATTCGTCCGGTGAACCGGCGGTCCACAGCCCTTTCATTTGCCTGACAGGACGGCAGCCGGATACATGACGGCGTTTGCTCGAATATGGAAAAGACCCGTCAAACGAAATCATCGTTTACGGGCCCCGCATAGTTCTTAAATATATAAAGGCCGAAACAGCCTTTTTCTCAGTAATCCATTCCGATCCTCAGCGCCTTCATTTCATCCGGGATCATGTAATGCTTTTTCTCAGGCAGTACTTTTTTCAGACCATTTTCGAAACTTTCGGCAGAAACGACACCTGTTTCCTTTATCAGCTTGCCGAGCATTATTATGTTCGCAAACGTCAGGTTGCCCATCTCGGATGCGATCTGTGTCGCAGGTATTGCAAACACCTTTATATCCTTCCTGACAGGTTCCCTGTTCACCAGCGAGCTGTCGTAAATCAATATCCCGCCGGGCTCCAGGTAACTCTCGAATTTGTCCATCGACGGCCGGTTCATTGCCATTACGACAGTCGCACTGTTCAGTATCGGCGAGCCTATGGGTTCGTCAGACACGATGACATGGCAGTTGGATGTTCCTCCCCGCATTTCCGGACCGTAGGAAGGAAGGAATGAAACATGCTTGTCTTCCAGTATACCGGCATATGCTATGAGTTTTCCGGCAGCCTGTATCCCCTGACCGCCAAAGCCTGCAAAAATCATATCTGTCTGAGCCATGTGCTACACCTCCAGATCCTTTCCCTTGAAGTTGCCAAGAGGATATTGCGGTATCATCTTCTCCTCGATCCATTTCAGTGCGTTCACGGGATCTATCCCCCAGTTGGTCGGGCACGATGAAAGCACTTCGACTATGGAGAAGCCCAGGCCGGCCATCTGTACCTTAAATGCTTTCTTGATCGCGTTTTTGGCGTTCTTTATGTTCTTTATGTCATGCATCGACACACGCTCTACATAAACCGCTCCCTTCAGCGTGGAAAGCATTTCACACACATTCAGCGGATAACCGTGCAGTTCAGGTTTCCTGCCAAAAGGTGAAGTCGTCGTCACCTGGCCGACGAGCGTGGTGGGTGCCATCTGACCTGAAGTCATACCGTAGATCGCATTGTTTATGAATATGGTGGTTATCTTCTCTCCCCTGTTGGCGGCATGGATGATCTCCGCTGTGCCGATGGCAGCAAGATCGCCGTCGCCCTGGTAGGTAAAGACCACATTATCCGGGTGGACGCGCTTGATGCCTGTAGCAACGGCCGGCGCCCTGCCATGGGCAGCCTGTACCATGTCGCAGTTGAAATACAGGTAATTGTTGTATGCGCATCCCACTGGGGATACACCTATCGTCCTGCCTTCGACTCCAAGTTCGTCTATCACTTCTGCTATCAGGCGGTGCACGATGCCATGCGTGCAGCCCGGACAGTAATGCATCTGTGTTTCTCTCAAGGCATGCGGCCTCTGAAATACTATAGCCATCGTCATTCCCCTTTACTTCAGAATTTCCCTGATTTTTTCAAGTATTTCCTTCTGGGTCGGTATCATGCCGCCCATCCTTCCATGGAAGTATACAGGCCTTTTGCCGTTCACTGCAAGCCTGACATCCTCGACCATCTGGCCCGCGCTCATTTCCACGGAAAGGAAGGCCTGCGGGACATCCGCATATTTCTCGAACTCTGCCGTAGGGAAGGGCCACAGTGTGATCGGCCTGATCAGCCCGACCTTTATCCCTTCCTTTTCAGCCGTTTTTATAACATTTTTAATGATCCTTGCAACAGTGCCGTATGCAGCGACTATTATATCAGCGCCCTCGCAGTTGAATACCTCGACCCTTGTCTCGTTCTCGGCTATCTTCCTGTACTTCTCCTGCAGCTTGAGGTTGTGCTTTTCAAGTACCTCGGGATCTATATAAATGGAAGTAATGATATTGTGGTCCCTTTCCATCCCCGTGCCTGTCACGGCCCAGCTCTTGTCTGCCTGGTATATGTCTTCCTTATCCCTGAACTCGACAGCCTCCATCATCTGGCCCAGCATGCCGTCGCCCACGATCATGCAGAGGGTGCGGTATTTGTCCGCAATATTGAAGGCGTCCACGACCAGTTCGTAAAGTTCCTGGACGCTGCTCGGCGCAAGCACGACCATCCTGTAATCGCCATGGCCTCCGCCTTTCGTGGCCTGGAAATAGTCGCTCTGGGCTGCCAGTATCCCGCCGAGTCCCGGGCCTGCCCTCATGATATTTACGATAACGGCCGGAAGTTCGGCACAGGCAGCATATGATATTGCCTCCTGCTTAAGGCTTATACCCGGACTCGAGGAAGAAGTCATCACTCTTGCTCCCGCACTTGCCGCGCCGTACACCATGTTCATTGCCGCCACTTCGCTCTCGGCCTGTATGAAAGTGCCCCCGTACTGGGGCATCTTTTTTGCGAAATAATGAGCTATTTCAGTCTGAGGTGTGATAGGGTAACCGAAGTAGTGCCTGCATCCCGCTCTCAGTGCAGCTTCGGCGATCACCTCGTTGCCCTTCATGAGTATTTTTTCTCCCATCGAACTTACCCCCTTGTCACTTCTCGACAGTTATGACACAGTCAGGACAAATCGTTGCACAGAAAGCGCAGCCGATGCATTTATCCATCTCTTTTACATTTGCCGGGTGAAAACCTTTGAGATTGAGTTTGTCTTCATCCATCATGACGATCTTTTTAGGGCATACGGAAACGCACAGCCTGCAGCCCTTACAACGATCCTCATCGAAAGTAACCCTTGCCATTTTTGCTATGTCGCACCTCACAATCTATAAGCCTATAAACGATCTTACATATTATAAACCTCATTTTATCCAATTGCAAGTGAATAAGCCTGCAGCCGGACTGGCTGACCCCCCGCGTGATCCGGTGCAGGCTGGCATTCAGGAATTACATCTGCTCCCAGGGCAGCGTGATGTTTTTTTTCATATAAAGCCTTTCGATCCCCCTGTCGCCTTCGTAGGCAGACAGGACTTCCTCCATGCCGCTGATGAATCCTACGGGTATAGAAAGCCTGCTGCTTACGACCGCAAGTATTTCCGAAGCTTCAGCAAGCAGTTCGGGAGTGCTTTCACCAAGCATATTGGCGTTGTTCACAAGCATGTCCACTTTCAAACCCGCACCGTCCTGTATTTCCAGTATCATCCTGATGATTTCATCAGGAGTCCTTGTCATAGGACGCCGGGTATTGACTACAAAATAATGGATGTAGTCATCACAGGCTATCTGGTCCCTGTATCTGGATACTGCCCTCGCTCCGAGGTCGTCACCGCCTACGTCCAATATTACGCTGTAGCTTTTGTCCTCGAACAAACTGTTGATTTCAGCCGGAAGAGAAGGCACGTCCACATTGGTGTTGGCGTATACGGGCGTTATCACTTTTATGCCCCCGGCTTCCAGCCTGTTTCTGACGTCAGCCGTTCTGAAAAAAGGGTTTACTATGTCAAGATCGACTATGGCGGTCTTTTTGCCTGTTTCTGCGGCCTGCAGCGCATAATTGACGGCCACTTCGGTTTTTCCGCTGCCAAAGTGGCCGGTAAATATCGTTATCCTTTTATTGAACATCTGCTCTCCCCCGATTCCCTGCTTATTCCTTATCTTTTTACATAACGACGTTTTCATTGTCTTCGCACATCATACCCGCTTGTCCGTTCAACAGGTTTCCTTAGCGCTCTATACCGGCCAGGTCACGGATCACTTCTCCGGCGATCATAAGACCGGCAACCGTAGGCACGAATGAAGCGCTGCCCGGTATCCTCCTTTTTGTTTCCGTTTTTTCACCCCTGCATTTCGGGCATGTGCATATTTCCCCGCCGCCTGTCATTCCCTGAATTATCGGCTCCGCCGGCACTTCCGGTGAGAATGCCACTTTGAGTGACGTGATGCCCCTTGTCCTGAGTTCCTTCCTCATCACCTTTGCCAGCGGATCCGTGTACGTCTTGCTGATGTCCGTTATCACAATCCTGGTCGGGTCCAGTTTGTTGCCCATCCCCATGCTGCTTATGACAGGTATGCCC
>JAKOPX010000254.1 GCA_029778665.1 Bacillota bacterium
ATCCAGATCCAGAGGCTTATGTGGAAAGAAGAAAACGGTTATCACCTTGTGCTTGAGGAAATTGACCTTGACTATGACATTGAAGTTGACGCTGAATCCACCTTGCCCCAGGCACGACGTGAGCGTGGCATGATTGCACCTGACTTGTTCAGACTTGGTGCAATAGACAGACGTGCTTTGTTGGAAGCTCTTGACTGGCCAGGACGTGCTGAAATCCTTGGCAGAATGGGTGACGGTATAAGCCCATCTGCACAGTCCCAGCAGGCTAGTGCTATGAATATGCTTTTGGAGCAAATGGCACAGGCCCAGCAACCGATGCAGCAACAGATTCCGGAAGCACAGATGCAGCAAATGCTTCCTTTGTAGATGCTCTTGCCAAATTTAAGCGAACATTTGTATGATAAATTAAGGGGACGTGTACCCTTAAAATTACACGGGAGGTAATAATATGATTCTTGATGACACGGACAGACTGGTACTTCCTGATAACGAGGAGGATACCAGGGACGGGCAGTCTGATTTAACGCCTGATCAGGATAGCCCTGTAGTGGACGAGCCCGAAACCGATAGTCTTGGTGAGGGCGACGAGGCGGATAGCACAGCAGATGACGCTGTGGATGTAGATGAAGGTGACGAAGATACTGAAGGTGACGAAGGCGACGATTCCCAGCCGCAACAGGCTGAGAAGATGTATCCTAAGTCAGTGGTTGATAAGATTGTTGAGCGTAGGTTACATCGGGATCGCCGTGCTAGGGAGAAGGAGTTTTCGCAGGTAGCTGGTATGCGCCTCAGTAATGAGGACGTAAAAAAGGCTGCCAGACTATGGGGATTCCTGGCAAAGAATCCTGACCTTAACGCCAGGGTTCACCAAATTTTCCAGGAATATGAAAGCTCTGGGCGTATTAGGCACGACTCCTATTATGATGATGCCTTGTCTGAACGTGAACGTGAACTCGAACTCCGTGAAGCGATTATTGATCTTAGGGCACGGGACAAGGTATTCAGGAATCACGAAACGGAGATTATGGAATGGGCTGAAATCAATGGCTACGACATCGAGGATGAACGTACCTTACGCCTGGCTGTAATGGCCTGGAAAGGCGAGAATATGAATCGCTTTGTAAGTGATGCCCAAAAGAAGGCACAGGAGAAGGCTATCAAACGGGCTAAGCAGAAGCATGATGCTAAACTCCTCCCCGGCAAAGGTGTCCGTAAGCAACAGAAACTTGATTACTCGAAGATGACCCCAGAAGAAATTCTGAGGGCGGAGGGTTTAAGTCTGTTTATATCAGACGATCCTTACTAAGGAATGTGCCCTCCTAGCTCTCAGATAATAACTAGGAGGGATTTGCTTTGTCACTTAACTACACTGCCATAGACTCGCTAACTAGGAAGAAATACATTCCTAAGTTAGTGGATAACTTTTTCAAAAGCACACCGCTTTTGACCAAACTCCGCCAGCGGCAGCAGACCTATGATGGCGG
>JAKOPX010000255.1 GCA_029778665.1 Bacillota bacterium
GCACCCCGTGATTTTGGGGATGTGTATACGAGTATCATCAAAAGGGCAAAATCGGACAATGCCTGGATCACCCGTGCGATCGATATCGTCGATTGGTTCAGGATGCGCCGCCGTGTCCGGCTGGCCTACTCGAGGTCTGGGGATCTCCTCAGGATTAAGGTTGTGGGCCTTGAACCAGCCAGGTCGTTGCCGCCGCTGCGTCTCAGGGTCCATGTCGACCCGGAACAGGTCAGGCATATCGATGCGGAGTACGTCTGCGGCGACGGGTATGTGGATATCAGGTGCGACAGAGAGCGGGTGAACGTGGTTTTAGCATGAGGGTTCTGATCACTGACGGGAACTTTAAACACGCACTAGCATCAGTCAGATCTCTTGGAAAGAAAGGGATTGATGTTACAGCGCTTTCCCACATGCGCCTTAGCACATCATTTCACTCAAAATACTGTTCAAAGGGTATTCTTGCCCCAAACCCGGAACATGACCCCACATTCGCTGAGTTTGTGCATGAATTGGTAAAGCGGGAGCGCTTCGATGTAGTTTTGCCGATCAGCTACGCAGCAGTTGATCAGATCTCCAGCATCCAGGACAGGTTAGAGCCTTACGTCAGGGTACCCCTGGCGGATCGAGCCTCGATCGAACTCGCTGGAAATAAAGACCGAACCATGCAATTTGCTGATAGGATCGGTATTGCAATCCCAAAAACCTTCTATCCGAAGTCGCTGGAGGATCTGCAACAGATCGCAGATACGCTCTCCTACCCTGTGGTAGTGAAAGGGGCACGAGAAAACGGCAACGTCGGCTACGCGAACTCGCCAGAGGAACTCATATCACAGTACAAAAGGATATCAACGTTCTCCCCAATCGTCCAGGAGTATATCCGTGGTGGAGGGTACGGATTTTTTGCACTATATAACCATGGAGAGGCGAGAGCAATCTTCATGCATCGGCGGATACGAGAATACCCGATCACAGGCGGGCCAAGCGCCCTTGCTGAGAGCATATACGACCCCACCTTGATGGAGCAGGGTCTGAAAATCCTTGATAGCCTGCACTGGCACGGTGTGGCGATGGTAGAGTTCAAGAAAGAAGAACAGACCGGGAGGTACGTTCTGATGGAGATTAACCCGAAATTCTGGGGTTCTCTTGAACTCGCCATAGCATCCGGTGTAGATTTCCCGTACCTGACCTGTAAGATGGCATGCGATGGAGATATAGAACCGGTTTTCTCTTATCAAACAGGTGTAAAGTTCAGGTGGCTCTTCCCTCAGGATCTGTTCCATGCTATGACAAACCCGAGAGCCATACCCAGGTTCTTCTCAGATTTTACAGATAGGACTATCTGTTATGATATTGATCCTCATGATATCGTGCCCAAC
>JAKOPX010000256.1 GCA_029778665.1 Bacillota bacterium
AGGACCACCAGGAAAATCAAAGGTATCATCAGAGCGATCATTATGATCGCTTTTTTATTGCGTGCATTCCTGAAGGATGCCAGGCGCTGCTTCAGCGGGACTGCATTTCTCTTTCTGCTTATATAGATGACAGCTATTTTTCTCATGGTAAATTATATTCAGGTCCATATGTATTATTTCCGGTTACAAAATTTGCAAATGACGAAAATGAGGCTTCCATCAGGCGCAAACTGGAGCTTGTGGACAAATACGACCTTAAAGGTGTTGGAAGCTGGAGCCTCGGGCAGGAGACGAAGGAGACCTGGGAATATTATGCCCTGTGGCTGGAGGGCATAAATTTCAGTGATATACGGCGGCACTGGGCAAAAGATTCGATAATGGCTGCCGTGAATAATGGATGGATGAACGGTGTGTCCAGGACGAGGTTCGAGCCGGATTCGCCGATGACGAGGGCGCAGGCTGCGGCACTGCTCGTAAGGGTGCTTGACATCGGCGCTGCAGCAGCGGATTCAGGTGTTTCGGCACCTACAGGCTCTGCAGTTCAGAGCGGTGCAGGATCTTCTTTGGCTCCCGCGGCTCCTTCATTTGCCGATACAGCAGGGCACTGGGCGCAGAAAGAGATCGATGCGGCTGTGAAAGCCGGGATCCTTGTCGGTGTCGGAGGTGGCAGGTTCGAGCCTGATGCACCCATTACCCGCGAACAGATGGCCGTGCTGCTGGACAGGCTGCTGGGCGGCAATGCAGACGCCGCTGGTCCAGGATATAACATCAGTTCTGATGCCAGCGGTTATGCGGGTTACGGCGATCCTGCAGATTCCGGCTACAACAATCCTGCCGGTTTCAGCGATACAGACCCGTCACGCCTGTGGTCGTACGGAGCCATAACCAGGATGGCCGCCGGAGGCTTTATAAGAGGCTTCCATGACGGTACGTTCAGGCCGCTCGATGCAATTAACCGTGGACAGATGGCAGTGCTCATCGAAAGGGTAGCTCCGTATCTCATTTCAGAAGCCTGAACCGGTTTTGAGTCATCAGGAATTTTATGCCGATTATACTCGACAAAATCCATGGAATCCAGGTATGGCGCATGCTTTCCGGATTCCATGTGTATTTTGTATACAATTGTTAAAAATTTAATTATTCTGGCATAGCTGTACTTTAAATGATAGAATATGTAGGGTAATAACGTGCTGCAGCATGTCATTGTATCAGATATTTTATGATAACTCAGGTCATCACAGTTCTTGACATCCGGGGTCTTAATGAGTCAGCACCATCGATTTTGTGAGGTGATTTTTTTGATAACAGCCATAAAGCGATTCAGAGGAGGCATAAACCCCGGCCATCATAAAGAGACAGCCGAATTAGAAACAGTAAAGATGCCGTTGCCTTCAAAAGTTGTGATTCCGATGCAGCAGCATGTCGGCGCGCCATGCGTCCCGCTGGTGAAGAAGGGTGACAGGGTGCTGGTCGGACAGAAGATAGGCGATTCAGACAAGCCCGTATCTGCACCGGTCCATTCCAGTGTGTCCGGGACAGTGACCGATGTGAGGACGATCATATATTCCAACGGTATGGAAGTCATGGCAGTCGAGATAAAACCGGACGGTCTTCAGGAACTGCATGAGAGCGTGGTCCCGCCTGTCTGTACGGACAGGGAGAGTATGCTGAAAGCGATAAGGGAATCCGGTATCGTCGGCCTTGGCGGCGCTGGTTTCCCTGTGGGCGTCAAGCTTTCACCGCCTCCGGGAAAGACGATCGACACACTCATAATCAACGGTGCGGAGTGTGAACCGTTCATAACTTCGGATTACAGGGAGATGCTGGAGAATCCTCAATACATCATAGAAGGCACGAAGAAGGTCATGGAGATCACCGGCGTCAATAAAGCATATATCGGCATTGAGGAAAACAAGCCGCATGCCATTGACCTGCTGTCTTCCCTTGCAGCCGAATCTGACGGCATATATGTCGTCAGCCTGCCTGCACGTTACCCGCAGGGAGGAGAGAAACAGCTGATATATGCTCTGACCGGCCGTAAGGTTCCGACCGGCGGGCTCCCGCTGGACATAGGCGTAGTGGTCCAGAACGTGACAACGGTCTCGTTCATAGCCCAGTATTTCAAAACCGGCCTGCCGCTGATCAGGAAAAAGGTCACCGTGGACGGAAGCGCGGTTGCAGATCCGAAGAACGTCGAGGTCCTGATAGGCACACCGCTGAAGGAAGTTTTCGAATTCTGCGGCGGCTTCTGTGACGAGCCAAGAAAGATCATAATGGGCGGTCCGATGATGGGCGTGGCGCAGCACTCACTGGATGATCCGGTACTGAAGCAGACCAATGCGCTGCTTGCCTTTGGAGTGAGAGATGCGGAGCAGCCACGGGAATCGGTATGCATACGTTGCGGTAAATGTGCGGCGGCGTGCCCGATGTCTCTGCTGCCCCTGTATATAAATCTTAACGTGGTCCGCGGAAGATTCGAGGAGACTGGGAAATATCATGTGACCGATTGCATAGAATGCGGCTGCTGTTCATACGTATGCCCCGCATCCAGGAATCTTGTGCAGTCTGTGCGCATGGCCAAGGCGGAGCTCAGAAAGATAGCGGCAAGAAAGCAGGGAGGTGGAAACTGACATGGAGTTGAGTCTGATAGCCGGTTCATCCCCGCATATAAGGAGCGGTGAGAGCACACAGAAAATAATGAGGGACGTGATCATAGCATTACTGCCTGCTGCTGTCTGTTCGGTGATATACTTCAAAGTGCAGGCTGCCATGCTGATACTTGTGACCGTCATCTCATGTGTGGCTGCCGAATATGCGTGGTGCAAAATTACCAAAAAGGATAATACCGTAACGGATCTCAGTGCAGTTGTGACAGGCATGATTCTGGCCTTCAACCTGCCCCCGGCCCTGCCGCTGTGGATGGCCGTCATAGGGAGCGTATTCGCCATTATCATAGTAAAGCAGTTGTTCGGCGGGCTTGGACAAAATTTCGTCAATCCTGCGCTTGCCGCAAGGGCGTTCATGGTGGCATCCTGGCCCGGCCAGATGACATCATGGCAGGCTCCTGGATGGGATGCGGTCAGTACGGCGACACCGCTGGAGATCATGAAGAAGGGAAGCGAAGCAGCCGGGGAACTGCCAAAGTTCTGGGATATGCTCGTCGGCAACATAGGAGGGTGCATCGGCGAGACGTCCGCCCTGGCACTGCTGATCGGGGCTGTTTACCTTGTGGCCCGGAATGTCATCACGCTTGAGCTTCCGCTCGCATTCATTGGGACGGTGGGTTTCATGACGTGGATGCTGGGCGGCAGCGAAGGCCTGTTCACCGGGAATTTCGTTTACCATGTATTCGCAGGAGGACTTATACTGGGTGCTTTCTTCATGGCA
>JAKOPX010000257.1 GCA_029778665.1 Bacillota bacterium
AGTGGCGCATATATAAAAAGGAACTCGATGCATAACATTCTGGCTGTCGCATCAGCAATCATGCTATCGAACGGATTTGTGCCATTCTGCCGCCTGTCCAGACGGGCACGTTTCGCCGCTGTCTGCCGAAAACAGCTTGATCCTGCCAAAAATGGCTTGATTAAGGATATAAACTTTGCTATCCTTGATATTGTTAATTTTGTATCAGGCAGTCTGTGCCGAAATATGGCCTGCATGAACGGAAAGCCGGCCATACCCGAGGGATGCCGGTTTACGCATAAATATCCAAACGACTTGTATATTTTCTCAGGGGGAGTAGATATCGATGGATTACAGGAAGGAATCGCTAAGACTGCACAGTGAATGGAAGGGCAAGATCGAGGTCATAAGCAAGGTGCCCGTAACGAACAAGCAGGAGTTGTCGCTGGCTTATACGCCCGGCGTGGCGGAACCATGTCTTGCGATACAGAAAGATGTGGATCTGTCGTATGATCTGACCAGGAGATGGAATCTTGTCGCAGTGGTGACGGACGGTACCGCTGTGCTCGGGCTGGGTGATATAGGTCCTGAAGCCGGGATGCCCGTCATGGAAGGCAAGTGTGTGCTGTTCAAGTCATTCGCAGACGTGGATGCGTTCCCGCTTTGCATCCGTTCAAAGGACGTGGATGACATAGTTAAGACGATCAAGCTGATTTCAGGCAGCTTCGGCGGTATCAACCTGGAGGATATATCCGCACCCAGATGCTTCGAGATAGAAAGGCGTCTGAAGGAGGAATGCGATATCCCGATCTTCCACGACGACCAGCACGGGACCGCGGTAGTCACGCTCGCAGCGATGATAAACGCATTGAAGATCGTGAAGAAGGATATAAGGGATATCGAGGTCGTCATCAATGGATCGGGTGCGGCAGGAATTGCCGTCACAAGGCTCCTCATGGCGATGGGCCTGAAGAAGGTCATCCTTTGTGATACAAAGGGAGCCATTTATGAGGGCAGGGAAAACCTGAACGCCGAGAAGGCCGAGATGGCGAAG
>JAKOPX010000258.1 GCA_029778665.1 Bacillota bacterium
CCGTCAAGCAGATCTCTCCATATACCGAGTATATCCCAGTAAAGGTTGCCTCCGGCACTGACAGGCCCGTTGGGGAACCTTGCTATCTGCTCCAGCGTCAGCCTGCTTCCGTCAAAACCTATTTTCGATATCCTTGTACTTCCGCCTCCTGCATCGAATGCAAGTACCTTTTTTTCAAGACCCATGTCACATCTCCGTCCACATTTACTGCTTCAGCCTGTTGCTCCGCCAGTTCATACTGTCCATGCAGTTTTTCAGTGCCTGCAATATATACTGATACTCCTGGATGAATACCGTTGTCCGGTCACCGGATAAACGCCGGACCGAAAAATCAGTCTCCGCATACGATTATCTCCACGTCAGGGTTGCTCTGCTTCAGTTGCTGCTCAAGTTCAGCAGGCGGTTTTCTGTCAGTTATGAAAACATCGCAGATCTCAAGTCCGCCCAGCTTTATCGGACCAAGTTTGCCGAATTTCGAATGGTCCACCAGGAAATACACCTTCTCCGCAATGCTTATTATCTCCCGCCTGAATGCCACCTCATGCAGGTTGCCGTCGGTGAAACCATGGCCCGCCGAAACTCCGTGGCATGAAACGAATGCCTTGTTGGGGAAGAACTCCCGCGTAAAATTGTCGGAAAGCGTCCCGGACAGTGAAAGGTTGGATCTGCTGAAAACGCCGCCCGTACAAAGCATCGTGATGTTGTCTTTTTTGTACATCGCGTACTCCTGCAGTACTTTGATGGAATTTGTCAGGATCGTCAGATGTATGTCGTCGCTTATATGCTTTATGAGATTCACAAGCGTCGAACTGTTGTCAACGAAAATGAGATCTCCTTCGCTTATGAACTCCGCAGCCTTGCGGCACAACATGTCCTTCTCGACGGCATTTTTCATCACCCTGACCTGTACCGGGTATTCTCTTTCCTTCTGATGCTCGATAACCGCTCCGCCGTGGGTCCTCTTCAAAACACCCTGCGTTTCGAGTTCACGGAGGTCTCTGCGGATCGTTTCCGGAACAACGCCCAGCAGCCTGGCAAGTACGTTTACCTCGGCCCTGCCGTTCTGTTCCAGGTATTCAATTATCCTGCTTTTTCTCTCATATGCAAGCACTTGGCACAGCCTCCATGCACAGATTGATCATGCCGGAACTGATTCGCCGGCACGATGCTGTATCTTTACCAGAATAAATTATATCATCTTTCCGAATATATTGCATTTGGCGTCGCATTCCACGCGCTCCACAATGCTGAAAGCCTGTTCAAGGTGCTTGCCTACCGCAACCGTTCCATGCAGCGGAAGAATACCGCAAAGCCCGGTTTTTTTCAGTAATTCGCGCTTGTCCTTGAAAAATTTGTACACATTTTCAGCAAGATCTTCAGAATATGCCTTGGCCTGCTCGATCAGCTGGCAATCACCCATTTTCTGTGTGGCTTCTGTCACCGAGGGAATGGGTTTCGCTGCGGCTGCAAATACCATCGTATACTCC
>JAKOPX010000259.1 GCA_029778665.1 Bacillota bacterium
CCATACCGTGCGTGCCGGCGATCTCATCTGTGTACAAAAGGGCTGCCGCGAGTCTGCGGTGGCTGTCCCTGACGATCTGATGGATTGCTACAGCGTCAACGGCTATATTTATGATCTGAACGGCAGGGAGATGGCGCTTCCTTTCAGAACAGTGTCACATGTCGGCGTGCGTCAGGACATAATCGCGCTTTACCAGGAACTTAACACGGCCTGGCTCGTACGCGACCCGGGATACATGACGAAGGCAAGGGCGATCTTCATGCTTATCCTGCAGCGGTTTTACCAGCTGATCTGCCACAGCGGTTACCAGAGGAACTATGACAAGCGTATAAAAAAGGTGCTGCAGCATGTTGTCGACCATTACCATGAACCCCTTACCGTCGCAGAAATGGCAAGGATGGTCAATCTCAGCCCGCTGTATTTCGGCAATTTCTTCAGACAGGAGACGGGACAGACATTCAGGCAATACCTGACGCTGATAAGGCTCAACCAGGCTGAAAGCATGCTTAACAGCGGTATGTATAAAGTGAAGGAAGTTGCTGTCGAGTGCGGTTTTTCAGATGTTTACTACTTCAGCAAGGTGTTCAAGGAGCATTTCGGTGTTTCCCCGTCAGAAGTACTGAAAGCTAAGAGGTAATGGCGTTCCGGCCGGCTCCGGCATTGCAGCCGTCAACTTGTAACCAGTGGATAGATGCGGTAAAATATGATTATACGGTAATCTCAGGACTACATGCGTCCGGAAGACGAAAAAGGAGGAAGGAGAAGATGGCCAGACGGAAAACAAGACCGGCGGCGGTCTGCCTGCTTGTCGCGATGTTTGTGGCAATCGTTCTGACGGGTTGTGGTACGAAAACCGGTGACCAGGCAACACCAGGCACAGTTGCTGAAACGCCGGGCGGACAGGATGAGGTGCCGCCTTCGGCTGAACCGCAGGAAGGGCAGCAGACAGATGTGGATGACCCTTCGGCTGACGGCGGGGGACAGCCGGCGGATGCCGGAGAAACTTCGGGAAACGCGCAGCCGGAGAACCAGGGAACTGCAGGTGAACCAGTACAGGGGCCTGTACAGGGAAATGCGCAGACACCTGCTAACGGGATCACAATACCTGAGGTCAGCATCGAAAAGAAGCCTATACCGGAAAATGAAGCGCTTGCCTTTGTGAAGTCGATGAAAGCAGGCTGGAATCTGGGGAATACATTCGATGCGGTCGATGCGACGTGGCTTTCCAACAAGCTGGATTATGAAAAAGCATGGGTCGGCGTCAAGACTACCGAGGAAATGGTAAAGGCAGTCAGGGATGCCGGATTCAATACCATACGCATCCCGGTATCATGGCACAAC
>JAKOPX010000260.1 GCA_029778665.1 Bacillota bacterium
CTGGCTGCCTTTCAGTGTATTCTTGTCCATAACATTTTTCTTTGGCGACAGGCTGAGTGAAAATTCCCAGTTGCCCTCCTGCGCTTCTGCCTCTTCCTCTGCAGGTACCATTACCAGCGCTTTTTCGGATGTCGGGCAGACATCGGCACAGTTACCGCATCCGGTGCAGTCCAGCGGGCTTACCTGGACGCGGAAGCGGTATTTTTCGAGACCTTTGCCTGCTGCCTTGAGTGTCGTATAGTTTTCCGGGGCCCTTGCAGCTTCGTCTTCATCCAGCAGGAACAGGCGTATTGTAGCATGGGGGCACACAAATGAGCATCTTCCGCACTGTATGCAGTTTTCAGGGTACCATCTCGGAAGCATGACTGCGATGCCTCTTTTTTCGAAAGCTGTGGCACCAAGCGGATGAGTGCCGTCCTCCATGCCAATGAATGCGCTTACAGGCAGTTCATCGCCTTCCTGCCTTGCCATTGGCCTGTGTATTTTCTGAATGAAATCGCAGAGGGCTCCGTGTTTGCTGCTCTTACTCATAAGGTCAGACAGTGCTTCAGTATTTCCGGTTTCGGCCGCGTCTGCCCACGAAGCCGGTACGTCCACCCTGTGCAGCGCGTCAAGGGCACGGTCCACCGCCATGTTGTTCATTTCGACTATTTTCCTGCCTTTTTTGCCGTACGCCTTTTCAATGGAATCCTTGAGATACCTGATGGCATCATCGACCGGTATGATGTTCGCGAGCTTGAAAAAGACCGTCTGCATGATCATGTTTATCCTGTTGCCGAGGCCGATCTCGCCTGCTATTGCTATGGCGTCGATGGTGTAGAAGTCTATTTCGTTCCGGGCGATGTACCTCTTGATATGCGCCGGAAGGTTGCTTTCAAGCCCTTCATCGTCCCACGGACAGTTGAGAACGAAAATACCTTTCTTTTTAAGCCCTTTCAGGATATCGTAGTTGTACAGGAACGATTTGTTGTGGCATGCGATGTAATCGGCGTTGTACACGAGATAAGGGCTCCTGATGGGACTGGGGCCGAAACGCAGATGTGATACGGTCGTTCCGCCTGATTTCTTGCTGTCGTATGAAAAATAGGCCTGGGCATACA
>JAKOPX010000261.1 GCA_029778665.1 Bacillota bacterium
CCCAGCATAGGCAGCTCAACGAGCACATACTTTGTACCTGCCAGTGTCGGCGCTATACCATTTTTTATGTTGTCCGGTGTATATTCATCAAGAAAGATTTCGCTGCCTTTATACAAACTGATGTCTATTCCATTGCTTTTCAGCATTTCGACAGCTTCGCCGAAACGCTTGTCCAGCATTTGCGCATCATATTTGTTGGCTCCGTAGATATGGTGTGGTGTCGCGACAATTTGGGTTATACCTTCCTCCGCCGCTATATGAAACATGCTCAGCATCATTTCACTGTTTTCAGCACCATCATCCAGTCCATATAGAATGTGTGCGTGTAAGTCAATCATGTGAACCTCATCAGTCCTCATACAGGATCCAGTTGTATTCCGCAAAAAGTTGCCTTGCTGTCTCAAATTCTTCTTCAGTCAGGGTGGCTTTCATATAGTTGTACAGTTCACTCTGTTCCTCTTCTGACAGTCCGCCCTCAAGTTTTGAAGAAATCCTGTATTCTCCCAGTTTCCCTACTATATACCTGAAATTCTCCAAATCGTCAGGGTCTATCTCGTCCTTATGCTCCTGTATCTTCTTTTCAGCCCATTCCCTGCTGTATTTTCTTACGGGTTTGTCTTCATTATTACTGGTTTTACCATCGTTTGCTGCATTACCGTTTTGATAAGCGCCGGATTGATCCCGGGTATCTGATGTACTAACCGGATCATTCGGCTGGTTTCCATCGGTTTTTCCATCTTCATATGCAGTTTGCTCTGATGTTTCGTCAGCCTGCTGCGAAGAGCCCTGTGAAGCAATATCTTTCTCTTCTGCCGGTTCCCTGGTCGTATACTGCTCAGCCTGCCCGGACTTACTGGTGTCCGCTGGCTGAACAGGCAGATTATCCCCGCTGTTTATCCGGCCGGCTTCATTTGCTCCCGTATTTTCCGATATTGTTCCAGGAGTCGTTACATAGCTGTCTTTACCTTCAACCTGCTGTGAACGTGGTATGTATACTGCAAGTAATACTGTTATTATAGCCGCGACAGCAATTATCAACGCACCTTTTACGTTTTTCTTCAAATACCTGCCCTCCGCATTTCAGATTCCAGTTCCCCAGGCTTTCCCAGCTGCAAGCTACTGATGCCCTTCTGCATCTGCCCTTATCTGTATGCCTGGTTTCGCAGTACTGCATCTGATTTCATTTTTATTTTGTCGTCTTTTTACACTTCCTGGCATTACACTTTCTTCCTGGCAATTATACCGTACCGGTATGCATTATGCCGGCTGTAATACTGAAATTGCCAGTTCGACCGTCCTTGCTTCACCTAGGAAATTTATGATTACTTTTGCCCTTCCTTTCCTGCGGTTTATTTCTTTTATATATCCTTCCATTGCAAGAAGCGGTCCATCAGTGATCCTTATCCTGCCGCCCTCATCCAGTGCCTGTGATATGCCTATCTCTTCACCGTTTGACATCAGCCTTGACAATACCCTGATTTCGTCCTCGGTAATGCTGACAGGATCATATCCGCTTCTGATGAGCTTTATCATTCCTGGTATCGACTTCATGCTGTAGTACAAATCTACGTCAATATGACCGTTTATCAGGACGTAACCTGGAAATAATACTCTTTTTACGATACGCCAGCTGCCGCCTTTCCGTTCACGCAGTATTCTTTTTGGAACAACCACGCGGATTCTGTCTTCAAAGCGGTACATTATTCTTTCTTTGACTTTTTCCTCCTGCCCGGTCAGTACGAACAGCGCGTACCATTCATTTTCAGGATGGATATGCTCCATTTTGCCGGATCACCTGTAATTCTTTCTATAGGAATGATACAAAACTGTGTTTTTTTCGGCTTAAAGGAAGAAATACCGTCAGTCGATGGACAGGGCGGTATCTCTTCTCTTTTTGCCCGTTTTAATTTTTCAAAGATACATTAAAACAGTTAATATATAAGATTACTGAGCAATTATTTTAACATAATACGTGGTTGGATTGTTTTTGTATTTGCATATCAATGTCTTGCCACTCAGGCTGGCCAGCGTACCATTGTCCAGGTCCAGTTCCCACTTATCCCTCAGTTCTTCCTTCAGTTCAGTTCTCTGGGTCTGGTCGTTAGCATTATTGTAGAAGTTCGGAACGAATTTCGGATCCGGACTGTAAAGAGCTATCGACAGGTTTGAAACTCCGTCTTTGTTGCCGGTAAATTCGTTCAATATGCCGGCCATATCCA
>JAKOPX010000262.1 GCA_029778665.1 Bacillota bacterium
CTACAGTCGTTCCATTTCACGGAGAAGATTTGGGAAGGGGTCTTATTAGAAAAATATTGAAAGATATAGAAATAACTCCTGATGAATATGAAGAGTTGCGGAAACGGATTTAGGATGGTCTTTAAATAGATGTAGGTATGCCACCCTATCAGTTAATCTATCTCAAGAGTTTAAGGTGAACCTCCTTTTAGGAGGTCTTTTCACATGTAGAATAAATAGTCATGTATTAAGTAATATACGGTGAGCCTTATCATAAATGAAGCAGGTCATGCTGAGGAAAAGATACCTATAATGCTGCGGACGAGCATTTTCCCATGTATCCGATAAATGATGCAATAAATGAAATGGAGTCATAGCAGGCAGTACATACCCTAAACAGGCAGGTGGGCTTTATTAAAGAAAACAGCGATCTGAAGGAGTACCCGTTACCCGGGATCAGGAATATGAAAGTCCACGGGCGCACGACAGGGAACCTTTCGCCGCTGACGCTGTTCTGGACCGGAAGCGGGATAGAGTTCAACGCCAGGGGCTCCGAACTGCCAAACACCACGAACGAGACCATGTGCTCGAGATATCATCCCGGCAGGCTGGCCCATGAAAAAGCGGCGAAAGGACTGGCCGGCTTTATCGGCGGTCTGCTGCCGCGCGAGTCCACGTAAGTGAAAGTGGCTGCCATGCAGGTGAAGTTGGCTGCTGCCACGTAAGTAAAGGGGACTGCAGCCACGTAAGAGAAGAGGGCCGTTGCCGCGTAAGTGTACAAGTGGAATTGGCTGCAGGCGCGTAATCCGCCTGGTTTCAGGCATCCACGTCCTTCCATGATATCCTGAAGCAGCTTCGCCAGAGCAGCATGCACAAAAGCACAGAAACGGCGATGTTGGCGATCACCCCATAGGGCGGGACCAGCGACATCGCGAAATGTATACCTCCCAGGAAAGTTGCCAGGAAAAACAGCAAAAACACTGCTGCCATGGAGTTCCCGTCATAAGTGTGCTGGAAACTCCTGCTGAACGGGAGTTCCTTTTTTGACATCCGGAATACCAGCAGTACCAGTATCATGGCGTTGAAAAATATCAATATCACGTCCGGGATGACTTTGACTCCCGCTATCAGTACGAAGATGACGGCAGGTAAAAAGTAAACGGGGATCACGAACCTGGTAAGGAAACTTTTGACCGCACCCCTGAAGATCGGGGCAGGCGTCTCTATCGGCAGCGCCTTATACATCCAGGCGCCCTTGTAGTTTTCGCTCCTGCTGAGCATCAGGACGGAGCTCCCCAGGAGAACTGCCGTAAAATACAGGCCATAATGATAATAGCTTTTTGCTATTTTCCCGGCAGCCTCTTCAATTGATTTCACGTTGCCGAACGCACTGATCATCATGATGAACGGCATGACTGCGCCGAATGCCAGCGATGGATAGAGCTTCAGCTTGAAATTGCGCTCGTTGGCGGCGACATTCCGCGTGAACTGCCAGAAAACCCGCTCCTGTTCCGTCCGGCACAGGAATGGGACCAGCTTTCCCGGCAGCCGCCCCGGCAACGGACTGAAACGGTCTTTTCTTACGCTGTTGTCGTTCAGTTTCTGCAGGTTTTTCTCGAAATGGGGCACCACGACCCTGGAATACAGGACCAGTGATATGACGGGTACCAGCAGTGCGATCGCGCTGAGGGAGAGGTAGTACGCCGAAACGTCATGTTCCAGGAATATACTGAACGGTGCGGCGAACCATGCCGTAGGCAGCAGGTAATGCCACCATTTCGGTGAGAAGGTTATCGTGAGATCCGATATGTCGAATATGCGGCCGATAAGCTGCTAAAAGATGAGGACCGCAAGGGAAAGGACGATCTGGAAGTAGTTGATCATGTCCTTGAGCTTTTCCCCGTCAAAGATCAGAAGGATGAACGTGTAGAGGACCGAGGTGAAAAATACTGCGAAGCAGCAGATAAGCACGAGTTCCGGGATCATCACCGCAAGGAATACAGCCCCGTACTTCAGCGTGCCGATCACCAGCTGCGGTCCGGCAAGAGCGGCCGTGATACAGAAGATATAATACAGTATATGTATGATTTTGGCCGCATTCATCGTCCTGTGGTCCACGGGCCTCGGGAGCAGGATGTTCTTTTCCCTCACGTCGAGCAGCACCGATGAGAAATCTGAAATCATCGTTGACATGAGGAAAAAAAAGATAAGGCCTGTCGTCATATTGAATTTCAGGAACGAAGGGAATGGCAGCAGTAATACAAGGCCGGCAAACAGTCCCATGAGCGTGTATATAAAAAGGCTCAGCCTGAAGTAGTTGCTTTTTTCATTTGTCTTGTTGCTGCTGGCGAAAACAGTGGGGATACGCCGTGCGTCCATCAGCAGCCTGATTCGGACGATCAGCCTGAGTTTTGCGTAATCGATCCCTCTGCGTTCGAACAGACCTGCGAACCTGTCGGGAGTTTTCAGGAAGCGCGGCTCTTCCATGACCGCAGGCCTTTTCGCTGATGTGGATCCATTATTGATCGTGTCTTTGCTCATTGAGGAGTCTTTATTCATAAACGGGCACCTGCCTTATGAAATGACACTTTCCTCCTGGCCGTACAAATTTCTCATCGCGGGTCGGGCTCCCGCGACCCGGTACCTTCCTCACACAGGGACACCGTCCCCAACGGAAGCATCCTTGCCTTCTATAACGGAAACGAACGCATCGGCTATTTCCCTGTGCCTGCTGAATCCCGTCAGCTTGTTGAATATTTCCTC
>JAKOPX010000263.1 GCA_029778665.1 Bacillota bacterium
CCTCAGGAGTATGTTGGTTAGGGTGGCTGTGCGGTCTGCGTGACCGATCTCTCAATGATTCGATCGTCCCGTCGTAACGTCTGAGCCAGCGATAGATATACTGCCGATTCGTCCGATATTTGATTGCTGCATTTGTCACACCATGTTTCAGTGAATATTCAATAAGTGATAGACGATACCTCATATCTTGTGTTATGCTATCCATGCGGGAAGCTGACCTCCTTGTGTGTTTTTGTGTGGTAACTTAAGCATACACTATTGGTTAACTTCCCGCACTATTTTTTTATTGGATGTAACACATCTATTGTAATCCTACACGGCTTTCCACGATTTTCTTGGCTATCCATGCAAGGTCTGCTATAATAGGTTAAGTGGATAAAAAGGGATGTACCCGCAACTTTCAACAGAATGGAGTAATGACAGGTATGAAATATGTCGTGGTACTGGGCGACGGAATGGCAGATTACCGAATGCCCCGGCTGGGGCAGAGGACACCGCTGCAATATGCCCGCAAGCCCAATATCGATTATCTCGCAGCGAATGGTGAAATCGGCATCGTCAGGACCATACCGGAAGGAATGTCGCCGGGCAGCGATACGGCAAACCTGTCCGTGATGGGCTACGATCCCCGGAAATACTATACAGGCAGGTCTCCCCTTGAGGCTGTCAGTATGGGCGTAAAACTTTCAGATAACGATCTTGCATTCAGATGCAACCTGGTAACGCTGGATATAGACGGTGACTACGAATCTGCAGTAATGGCCGACTACAGTGCGGACGAAATACCTACGTCTGAAGCTGCCGAACTGATAGATGAACTGAACAGGCACCTTTCCTGCGACCAGATCAGATTCCATGCCGGCATCAGCTACAGGCACTGCATGGTATGGCACGGCGGTACCGGCACCAGGCGGCTGACTCCTCCTCACGATATCCTCGAAAAAAGGATCACGCAATATTTGCCGGCAGGCGACAACAGCGAAATGTTCACAGACCTTATGAAAAAAAGCTATGAGATCCTTGCCGACCATCCGGTCAACAGATCCAGGATATCGCGCGGCCTTCGTCCCGCCAACTCCATATGGCTCTGGGGAGAAGGCAAAAAGCCCGCATTGCCGTCCTTCGCCGAAAAGTACGGTATGAACGGTTCAGTTATCGCCGCCGTGGACCTAATAAAAGGCATAGGCATCTGCGCCGGGCTGGTCACCATCGATGTAGAAGGTGCAACAGGCAACATAAACACGAACTTCCGCGGAAAGGCTGAAGCCGCGCTGAAGGAGCTCAAAAGCGGCAAGGACTTCGTCTACATCCATATAGAAGCCCCGGACGAGTGCGGGCACAGGTTTGAAGTCGAAAACAAGGTCAGGTCCATCGAGTTGATAGATGAGCTTGTTGTGGGCACATTACTCGAAGGCCTGGCCGAATACGATGACTTCAGCCTGATGGTGCTTCCCGACCACCCGACTCCACTTTCACTGAGAACGCATACGGCTGACCCCGTACCTTATGTCATATACAGGAAACGAAGTTCAAAGCCTTCAGGCGCTGCGGGCTATGACGAGTTCGAAGCGCAGAAGACGGGGATATACATCGAACAGGGGCATAAACTAATGGACAGGTTTCTTCTTAAGTGATTTTTCCTCAAAAATGACAGGAAGCCGGTAGCATGACCGGCTTTTTTCATATCCGTCCACTCCTTATCAGGTGCTTTCGGACGGATCCATCAGCCTGATGCTGCCGCATGCTATCCTCCTGCCCGAATTCCCGGAAGGCTGGGACCTGTAATCGTCAGGGTTTTCATGTATGATAACGGACCTGCCTATTATTTCATCGACAGTGAAGCGGTCTGTCATAAAGCACATCCTTGCCCTGCCGCTGCTTGCCACCAGCACCGGGAAGTCTCCCGCATGATTGCCGTGGGGCTGGTTTGTCGGGTTCCAGTGCCCTCCGCAGCCTTCAAAGGGTTTTTCCGGATCTCCGATATCGCAATGTCCGCCCTCATGTATATGGAATCCAAAGGGCCCAACCGGGCCTTTATCTCCTTCGGCAGGCCTGTATTCAGGCAATCCTCTCACATCAGCGCACACCATGGTGCCGCCCGGAGTATCGGTAAATGTTACCACCCCGGTAACGGACGGGTAATCGGGGCCGGCAATCAGCATCGCATATGCCGCTTTGTATCCCTTCGGGCAGGCTGAATACGCCATCCGCCTGTTCCCCATCCCGGGAAATGATGGATACAGCATCCTGGCAAACGGCCATACCTGGCACGGATAACTGCAATACATGGTCTGCATCCTCCGGATAACATAAAAAATCCTTTGCTATACCATATTATGTAAAATAGGTCACAGGAGTTGACTGTTCAGAAAACTCCGAAATGCGGCCTGCCCGGCTGGCACATTTCCTCCCCCGGGAACATCACAGTTTGCCAGTATCATTTCCAGCTGTCGTCCAGGTCCTCGGCTTCGTGTTCGCACTTCCGGTCCCTGCTCATCAGTGCGGATACGGCACTGCCGGGATCCTTCCCTTCGAACAGGATAGCATATGCCTCGGCAGTAATGGGCATCCTGACGCCATACTTTTTTGAAAGGTTATAGACAGGTTCCGTCGTATATACTCCTTCCACGACCATCTTTACTTCTTCCAGCGCCTTATCCACAGGCAAGCCCTTTCCGATGAGTATCCCCGCCCGCCTGTTCCTGCTGTGCATGCTCGTACAGGTGACGATGAGGTCTCCGATGCCTGCAAGGCCTGAAAATGTATGCTTTTTGGCTCCCATTGCGCATCCCAGCCTGGACATCTCCGCCAGACCCCTGGTCATCAATGCGGCCTTGGTATTGTCACCGTAGCCGAGCCCGTCGGATATCCCGGCGCAAAGAGCTATTACGTTTTTTATCGCCCCTCCCAGTTCGACACCGATGATGTCCGGATTCGTATATACCCTGAACATGGGCGACATGAAAAGGTCCTGGATCATTTCCGCTGCCCTCCTGCTCCCGGAGGCGGCAACGTATGCAGTTGGTATGCCTTTTGAAAGTTCCTCGGCATGGCACGGGCCGGACATTGCCACAACCGTGACATCAGGCAGTTCCTCCCTGATGACTTCCGACATCCGAAGCCCCGAGCCCTTCTCGAGACCTTTTGAAAAACAGCTTATCACAGACGGCTTATATTTCTTTATCGAGGCGATGGCCTTCATATTTTCCCTGACATTCTGTGCCGGTATGACGAGGACACATACGTCGGAAAAATGCATCGTTTCCTCCAGATCGCCGGTACATCTGACACTCTCGGGTATGATCACTCCCGGAAGCTTGTCTTTCTGTTCTCTCATGTTATTGATCATTTCGACTTCATCTTTGAAAAGTGACCACATCATCACATCGTGCCCGTTGCCTGCCAGCAGCACGGAAACAGCTGTACCCATGCTTCCTGCACCAAGAACAGAGACTTTCCTTCCCATAGCGATCCCCCCGTCTATTTACTGTTTCCGAGAGAAAACTTCGATTCAGTGCCATTTAGCAGCCTTTTGATATTCTCATGGTGTTTTGCGATGACGATCACCGCTATTATACCTGAAAAGACCATTGTCTGAGTTCCCCTGCCGAAAACTGCGGCCGCTGCCGGAAAAAGAAACGCTGCCGTGATCGAGCCAAGCGAAACATAACGCGTGGTCAGCAGTATTACGAGAAAAACAGCGAAAAGCCCGAGTGCGATCATCCAGTCAAACATGAGCAGCACCGCGAATGTAGTGAGGACTCCCTTGCCGCCCCTGAACCTGAAGAAGACAGGCCATATGTGCCCTATTATGCAAGCCGTGCCGCTGAAAAGACCTCCGGGTTGTCCTCCGTATATGTAATAACCTGCAAGATAGGCCAGGATGCCTTTGGCTATGTCACCAAGTATTACGAACAGTGCAGCTTTTTTGCCAAGCGTCCTGAATGTGTTCGTCATACCTGCATTCCCGCTGCCGTGCTTCCTCACATCCACCTTGTAGAATCTGCCTACTATCAGTGATGTGTTGAGGCTGCCCAGCAGGTATCCGGCTATTATCGAAAGCGCTGCCCGGAGATACATGCGTGATTCCCCCAAATGCCAGTATTTTTATTTATGTGCGTTTTTCTCCCGTTTCCCCGCCTGGTCCCTGCATCGTGCCGGAACTGGCAGGCAGGATCATTCCTCGTCACGTTCCCTTGGTATGAACCTTATCGGCGTACCCTCAAATCCGTAACTTTTCCTGAGCTGGTTTTCAAGGTAGCGTTCATAGGAATAGTGGAAAAGCTCCATGTCGTTCATGAAAATTACGAATGTGGGCGGCTTTACCGCCGACTGTACGGCATAGTACAGTTTCAGCCTTTTGCCTTTGTCGGATGGCGGCTGGACCATGGCCGTCGCTTCGTTGAGCAGGTCGTTGAGCATTCCTGTCGAGATCCTTAGGGATGCCTGTTCATGCACGAATTTCACCAGTTCCAGCAGCCTGTGCACCCTCTGCCCGGTCTTTACGGAAACGAACAACACCGGAGCGTACTGCATGAAGCTCAGCTTCTCCATTACCTGCTTCCGGTATTCCTCCATCGTTCCGGTTTCCTTTTTGATGAGGTCCCATTTGTTTATGACGATCACCGAAGCTTTTCCCTGCTCATGGGCGTATCCGGCTATCTTAGCGTCCTGTTCAGTCACGCCGTCCTGCGCGTCGATCATGATGACACAGACGTCGGATCTCTCTATTGCAGTCCATGACCTCAGCACACTGTATCTTTCGATGTTTTCCGTTATCCTGCTTTTCCTGCGGATGCCCGCAGTATCTATGAGCACGAATTTGCTGCCGTCCTTTTCGACATATGTGTCTATCGCATCCCGAGTTGTTCCCGGGATGTCGCTCACTATCACCCTCTCTTCACCGGTCAGCCTGTTTACCAGAGATGACTTTCCCGAGTTGGGCTTGCCGACTACAGCAACTTTTATGACATCCTCTTCAGTTTCCTCCGGCGCTTCTTCAGGGAAGAAGCTGAATATCCTGTCCAAAAGGTCGCCCATGCCGAGACCATGGACGGAAGATACCACTTCCACATCTCCCATGGCGAGGTTATAGAATTCGTATATTTCCGGCGGCGGATCACCTATGTTGTCGACCTTGTTGGCGACCAGGATCACAGGTTTGCTGGTCTTTCTCAGCATCGCCGCTATTTCCTTGTCCGAAGCCGTCATGCCTTCTTTGGCATCCACCATGAAGACGATGACGTCGGCCAGTTCTATCGCAACTTCAGCCTGGCGCCGCATCTGCTGCATTATTTTGTCTTCGGAATACGGCTCGATGCCCCCGGTATCAATAAGAGTGAATTTCCTGTTCCTCCACTCTGCCTCCGCGTAGATCCTGTCCCTGGTAACGCCCGGCGTATCCTCGACGATAGAGATCCTCCTGCCGCACACATAATTGAAAAACGTAGATTTGCCGACATTAGGCCTGCCAACTATCGCTACGATCGGTTTTGCCAAACGATTCACCCTCTCTGCATGTTGTTCCCAAAACCCTGGTGACAAATCCAGCACCGTCATTGTCAACGATGGAGATCTTTTTGCCCAGGACCGAGCTTAGCCCGTCAACGGTATAGTCATCCAGGAACAGTTCTTCACCGGATTTCAGCATACTCCTGGAAATAAGAAGCTCGCTGCCCAATGGCCTGCCTTCAAGCTGGCCAGCTATGTCGCGGCCGGTCAGAAGCCCTGTCACCGTGACATTTTCTCCAAAAAACTCGTTTTCTATAGCGTAGACGTTTATATGCAGCCCGTCAAACCTTTTTTCCAGGGTCCGGGCCATTTTCTTGATGTACCCGGCGGCACATTTGCCTGTAGCAATGCTCACGGTCCTGGGAGACTGGTCTTTCCAGCGCTTGTCCAGCTCGCTGCCATACATTTCAAGAAAACTGTCAAACTCATACATGAACTGGGTCATCATCCCCACGCCGTTCTCTATCTGCGGAAAATCCTCATATTCTTCGTAAGACGGCAGTTCGATCCCGGCTTTGATGTAAAGTTCATCTGCCGCGTATACGAGTCTCGTCCCGAATTTGTCAAGAAACCTGCGCTGCCACTGTTCGACCTGTTCTATCACACGGGCGGATTCGTCGGCAGTGAAGGGTTCAAGAGGATACAGCCCTTCCCGCCATTTCGTCAGCCCGACCGGCACGACTGATATGCTTGCAAGGCCGGGCCACAGCTCAGAC
>JAKOPX010000264.1 GCA_029778665.1 Bacillota bacterium
ATAGTGGTTATCCTGTATTGGTTCTTCGGCACAGAAATCGGGTGCGCGATCAGGGCGACCGGCAATAATCCCAAAATGGTGCGGGCGCAGGGGATCAACACGAACAATACCATATTGATCGGGCTGATGATCAGCAACGGTCTCGTGGCGGTGAGTGGCGCACTGATCGCTCAGTACCAGAGCTACGCTGATATCCAGATGGGTGTCGGTTCCATTGTCATCGGCCTTGCTTCCGTCATTATCGGAGAGGTCCTGTTCGGCAGGAAGCATTTTATGAGGCGATTGATTTCGCTGGTACTGGGTTCGATAACTTATCGTTTCATCATTGCGTTCGTGCTGAAACTGGGCATGCCCGCCAACGACCTCAAGCTCTTTACGGCGATCACAGTTGCTGTTGCGCTGGCGCTGCCAACGATAAGGAAATACATTCACCCCGTGAAAATAACCATCGTGGAGGAGGGTGAATAACTATCATGCTGAAGATAACCGGGTTATACAAAGTTTTCAATTACGGTACCGTAAATGAAAAGATAGCGCTGCGCAACGTAAACCTCGAACTTGAAGAAGGGGATTTCGTTACATTGATCGGCGGGAACGGCGCCGGCAAGTCGACTCTGCTTAACTGCATAGCCGGGGTGTACATGGCCGAAAAGGGTTCGATCATCATTGACGGCATCGACGTGACAAAACTGCCTGAATACAGGCGCGCTTCGATGCTCGGACGGGTATTCCAGGACCCGATGATGGGCACTGCGGCCGATATGAATATTGAAGAAAACCTGGCACTTGCCTACCGCCGGGGCCAGCGGCGCACTTTAAAATGGGGCATCGGAAACAAGGAGCGCGCAATATACAGAGAATTGCTCAAACAGCTTGAACTTGGGCTGGAAAACAGGCTCGGCGACAAAGTGGGGCTCCTGTCGGGAGGTCAGCGGCAGGCGCTGACTTTGCTGATGGCGACGCTGAAAAAACCGAGGCTTTTACTCCTTGATGAGCATACGGCAGCCCTTGACCCGAAGACTGCCGATAAGGTGCTCCGGCTTACAGACCAGCTTGTTGAAGAAAACAAACTGACTACGCTGATGGTCACTCACAACATGAAGGATGCCATCAGGCACGGGAACCGGTTGATCATGATGCATGACGGGCGAATAATACTGGACATAAAAGGCGAAGAGAAGAAGAAACTGACGGTGGAAGACCTGCTGAAGCGCTTTGGGCAGGCAAGCGG
>JAKOPX010000265.1 GCA_029778665.1 Bacillota bacterium
GATGCTGTTTTTGGGTCAAAACCCCTTAGTCGTTTACAGGGATATACTTCTTTTTGCCTTCAGGGACATATACAACATAGCCGACATATTCGCAAAGGCAGTGCCATTGATATTTACAGGTCTTGCCTTCGGCTTTGCGTATCGTGCTTCACTTTTTAACATTGGGGCTCAAGGGCAGTTCTACATGGGTTGCCTGGCATCCGTGAGTTGTTCGCTTTATTTTAGCTTCCTGCCTAAGGTGCTGCTTTTATCGATATGTCTGCTGTCGAGCCTGATCATCGGAGGATTGTGGGGATCATTGATCGGTTACGCAAAGGCTCGTTTCAACGCCAACGAATTTTTGCTCAGTCTGATGTCCACGTATGTGGCAATAGCCATAATGAACTTCTTAATTCGCGGCCCGTTGATCGAAGCCAAGGGAGAGTATCCCCAGACAGACGTCATAGCCCAAAGCGCATGGATACCGCTGCTCATACCTCATACACGCATGCATGCAGGACTCATTCTGGCCTTGCTGGTCGCTGCTGCGGCCTACTTTATCCTCTGGAAGACGGCCTTGGGATTTAAGATAAGGGCCGTGGGGATGAACAGGGACGCGGCACGCTTTGCAGGCATAGACGAAAGAAAGATATTTGTCTCCGTGTTTTTTATAAGCGGCGCCTTTGCCGGATTGGCGGGCTTCACGGAAGTAAATGGCATCCAACACATGCTTGTTCAAGGATTTAACCCCATGATTGGGACAGAGGGCATAGGAATAGCGATCCTTGGCAACGCCCATCCCCTTGGGATCGTGCTGTCAGCGGTTCTTTTTGGCGCTCTCAAGGTTGGAGGGGCCCTGGCCGTTCAGGTGTCCAATATCTCGTCGAGCTTTTTGGGCATCATGGAGGGATGTGTAATGCTTTCGGTAATAATTTCCTATTTTATACGCCAACATATCATGACCGTACTCGAAAAGAAGCGTCTTCAGGAAGAAAGCAAGGTGAAAATCCTATGATCATAGAAGGACTGCTTGCAAGGTCTATCCAAATGAGCACGCCGCTTATCATTGGTGCCTTGGCTGAGGTACTGGTCGAAAGGACTGGAGTCATGAACATCGCCATCGAGGGCATTTTTCTTCTGGGCGCATGGGCAGGATTTGTCGGCACTTATTTCACTGGAAGCCACTTGATTGGCCTCATCGCTGCCATAGCGACAGGGACGCTGGTTGGATCGTGCTACGGTTACATCACTGTCTATCTCAAGCAGCATCAGATCGTTACAGGAACGGCCATAAACATTTTGGCTGC
>JAKOPX010000038.1 GCA_029778665.1 Bacillota bacterium
AGCGTCTGGTAGAATGCGGGATACACGATGTCGACGACCTGTGTTTTCCTTATCATCGTCTCGCCCTGGGCGACCAGTCCGGCTACGGACAGAGCCATCGCGTGGGCATGGTTGTTGTTGCTGTCCACGACGGTGCCTCTCAGCGCTTCTCTGCCTTCTATCACAACTCCGTCATCGGTCTCCGTGATCTTTGCGCCCATCTTTGAAAGTTCCAGTGATATTGCCTTGATCTTGCCGCTCTTCTTGACCTTGAAGTGAGTGAGGCCGGTTATCTCAGTGGTACCTTCGGCAAGAGCGCAGGCCGTGATGATCGCCGGCAGTTCGTCTATGATGCCGGGTATCTGTTTTTCATCTATTTTGACGGCTTTCAGTTTCGAGGACTGTACGTGGATATCCGCCACTTCTTCACCGGAGACGGTCCTCCTGTTCAGCAGTTCGATTTTGCCGCCCATCGATCTGAATATATCCAGTATGCCTGACCTGGTGGGATTGACGCCCACATTCTTTATGACGATGTCGGAATCCGGGACCAGGAGCGCGGCTGTAATGAAATATGCTGCCATCGATATGTCGCCGGGTATGGTGACCTTCTGGGCGTACAGGTTTTCTACCGGGTGTGACCGGACCACTGTTCCTTCTGTTTTTATGTCGGCCCCGAAGTAATTGAGCATCAGTTCTGTATGGTTCCTTGAACTGACCGGCTCTTTGACCGTGGTTTCGCCTTCCGCATAGAGCCCGGCAAGGAGCAGCGGCGATTTTATATGCATTTCATGCATCGGCAGTTCACAGCTTATTCCCTTGAGCTTTGCGGGGGATACCGTCAACGGGCACATGCTGCCGTTGTCCTTCGCAGCGATGGATGCGCCCATCTGTCTCAGGAAATTTACGGTGTTTCCTACAGGCTTCTTCATCGATTCTTCGCTGCGGATCACGGTAGATGTGAACGGCTGTCCGCTGAGAACACCAAGGAGCAATCTTATCGCGGTTCCTGACCGGCCGGCGTTGAGTGAGGATGCCGGGGCTTTCAGTCCGTACAGGCCTTTGCCCTGGACTTTTACCTTGTTGTCTTTCAGGATCTCTATACCGACCTGCATCCGCCTGAAACAGTCGATGGTGCTGATGCAGTCCTCCCCGAGCAGGAAATTCTCGATTTCAGTCGTACCGCTTGCAAGAGCGCCGATAACGATTGCCCTGTGGGATATGGACTTGTCGCCGGGTACTGTGATTTCTCCCCTCAGTCTGTTCCTGTTCTCAACTAACACGTTATTCCCCTCCCGATGTAAAATTAACTGATCGTATATTTCAGAAAAATTGTCATTTGTTTCTGAATACTTTATATCCCTTTTCAGTGAGCAAGTCAAAAGCCGTATCCACACTGTCCATATCCGGCAACGTTATTACAAGGCAGCCTTGCTCAAATTCTCTGCTGTTTGCAACGTA
>JAKOPX010000266.1 GCA_029778665.1 Bacillota bacterium
AACGGACTTCTAATCCGTAGGCCGGGGGTTCGAATCCCTCGTGGCACGCCAGTCAAAACCCTACAGGCGATCAGCTTGTGGGGTTTTGTTATATGTGGCCGGCATTCGGCATTTGAGGCTGGATACTGCTCCCTTTGTAACATACCTGTCGGCCGTCAGTCCATTTTTATCCCCTTGAAAACCGCTTCTCTTAAATACCCCGACTCCATCTCCTGCATATATTCCACTACGCAATACAGCTCAGGTTTTGCCCATATGGCTCCTTTCAGATTCATAGGCCCGGACCTGAGAGGCGAATTGTCTGTTCTGTGTTCAATGATATATTTGTAAAGGAAATCAAATGTATTTTTATCGACGTTGCGGATGGATATCCTGTAATTAAGGTCATCATCACAAAAAAGAAATCCCTTGCCTTCCATATAACCGCACAGCAGCAGATCCATATCCTGTCTGCGCTTGCTCTTAAGCCAAAGCCTTGAACGGCCCTGGACATAGATACCGTCGATTTTTTTCGCAACGATCCCTTCAAGTTCCTGGTTTACGACCTGTTCGAAAAGCGCGGTTCCGGTGCCTCTCACAAACCTGGAAATTGCCAGACGCCCGCCTTCAACAGTATTTTCCTCAAGCAGCCGCTTTCTTTCAATAAGCGGCAACTCCGTGACCGCCCTGTCCTTATAGTAAAGAATGTCGTAAACTACAAGCGTGGCGGGGATCCTTTTTGACATCAGATTAATGTGCATACTGTTTGAAAGGAATCTTCTTTTATTAAGCCTCGAGTAGTCCGGTTTTCCCCGGTTCAGGACAACGATCTCGGAATCGATTATGCACTTGTGCCTGAACTGTTTATATATATCGCTGAATTCCGGAAAAAGGGCAGTGATATCTTTATTGGCCCTGTTGCGGAGAGCCACGCCAGAGTCGTAGTAACCGATACAGCGCATTCCGTCAAACTTTATCTCATAAATGTAATCATCGGAATCAAACGGCTCGGACGGCACCGGTGCCATGGGCACTATGTTTTTTTCCTCGAACATGTCGCGGCTCATAATATTTTTCTCTTTCCGCCGGATTTTGTTTTTGTTGAAGTATTGACGCCTGCATTCACGCCCGCCAGTTCTCCGGTGTCGTTTTCTCCTGCGGCCGGCTTCCTGCCTTCCGTGCCCGTTTTCCTTATTCTGTTGCCTGTGCTCTTTCCCTTGCTTTTCCCTCTGCTTTTCTCTTTACCAGTGCCGCTGCTGTCCGTTCTGGCATGTTTTGCGGCTTCCACGCTCGCTTTTAGCGCTTCCATCAGGTCAATTATGTTCGACTGCGCTTCAGGCGGACTTACAACTTCCTTTCCCTCGATCCTGGACTGAATAAGCTGCTTAAGCGCATCCTGGTATTCATTCCTGTATTGCCCGATATCAAATTCCCCGGTCATGTTGTCGATAAGGCTTATGGCCATTTTCAGCTCATTGTTGTGGATATCCACATTATAGTTAAGCTCAGTAATTTCTTCGATTTTTTTGATTTCATCCGAGTAATACAGCAGGTACAGAAGCATACCGCCTTTGTCATACGGCTTTATCATAGCCACATATTCATTGGATGTCAGCGTGATTTTCGCAATGCCGACCTTGCCGGTTTCACGCATGGCCCTTCTGAAAAGCTCGAACGCCTTGCTTGCGCTGAAATTTCCGGGCGAAATAAAATAAGCCTTATCCAGGTAAATCGGATCAACTTCGTCTTCGTCTACAAAATGTGAAATCGAAATTACCTTTTTTGACTTAATGGGCAGTTTTTCAAAATCTTCGTCCGTTATAACAATATACCTGTCCTTCTCATATTCGTAACCTTTGACGATTTCATCCTGGGAGACCTCCACATTGCAGGCTTCGCAAAATTTCTTGTAACGGATGCGGCTGTGGCATTTCCTGTGCAGATAGTTGAGCTTTACTCCGTCTGAACCCGAAGTCGCAGTATATACATTAACAGGGAAATACACCATGCCAAAACTGATGGAGCCTTTCCAACTCGTCTTCATTCCTGTCACCCCTATTTATTCCGATACCATTATTTCATTCAACGCACAATTCCCGACATATAGCTGTAACTGCGTATGTCAGTTTTGTAAGCGTTTTATGTCCCCTTCGTTTTTATTTTGTCTGAAAAAAGGTGTAAATATTTCGATTCAGCTAGATACAGAAAAATTTTTACAAATATGTTATATGAGCATATAGGATAAGACAGTTAAGACAGTTAAGACAGTTTTAATTATGGATTCTGTAAAGTATATTACAAATTCAATATAAGCACCTTCAGGCTCTTTTTTATTCGGGTGAAGCAAAAGGGAATCAATTACAGATTTCCTTTTCTGGCGAGGATGTCATTAATACTCAGGACCAGGGCTTGGACTTTGGTTTCTTCTTGGTTTGCTCTAACTTTAGGATCAGTCTGACGACTGTTAGAGCAATACCAAGATTTGAACCAAGTCCTTTATTATTTCTATACAACTCACTCCTGGCACGTCAGTAATCCCAGGGCTTTCACGGACGGGATTTTTCATTTACTTCCCCATCATTTGCTTATATACCGTTTCCGCGAGCTCATCGCTACCCAGCTGATCCAGCATCTCGATGAACTGGTCCAGTCTATCCGTATCCGTTATCTGGCCCCGCGCGAACTGAAGATCGAACCTGTCGAAAATCGCGGATCTTTCGTCTGCCGACTGCTGCAGCGGGCCGTAGTTGGGGTAGAAGGCCCCGTGGGGAGGATATTTTGAACACTTGTCGAGAAATTCCCTGAATGTACCATAGCCGGGCATTTGACCTGAAGGCTCGATGTACTCAAGGTTACGGAAAGCCCAGTGGCCATCCCAGTACATATAGGTACTGTCCATGAAGCTGACTCCGTGAGGGAGCGTAGGTATGCCGTCGGTCAGTATGTAGTCCTCGCCTTCGATACCGCACACCATGAGATAATAATTTTCCATGTCGGACTGCACCCATTCAATGAACTGCAGCGCCCTCTCCGTATTGGCCGAGGCTGCCGGAAAGACGAATGAACCGTTGTAGTGGAAACTGCCCATCGGGTTATCCCGCTGTACCGGGTTTTCGGGATAGAGATGGAACATCCTCATTGGGCCGGTTTCCCTGATCTCATTTGATTCAGGTTCGGTGAAAGTCAGTGTCGTCGTTTCCTCGGAAGGAGGGGTCAGTATGCTTTCCAGTATGAAAGATGCAGTTTTCAGGCGGTCGGGTTCAGGGACGAGGTAACCTTTTTTGTACCAGTCGATGAAACGGCTTACGATCTCATAAAACTCAGGTGTTTTTTCCCACGGGATCAGCTTCATTTCGGGATCGTCCCATTTGTACACGAGCCTTTTTGCCTCGTCGGCGATAACATATCCAGCGGCCCTCGTGAAGAGTTGAATGGATCTGACATTGTTCTCTATGGTTCCCGGAGTCATGCCAGGCTCGTTATCAAGCACGGTTTTCAGGAACAGTTCATACTTGTCGAAATCAGTGATATCCGGCAGATTGTATCTTCTGAAAATCGTGTCATCGACCAGCAGGTACGAGCAGCGCGCCCAGGGGTACAGCGAGGGTACGGCATAAAGTCTTCCGTCCACCGTTGCGTAAGCCAGTTCTTCGCTTTTATACATGGAAAACAAAAGAGGAGCGCTGGAAGGGAATATGTCTGTAATATCCTTAAGTCTCCCTTCCCGTGCGAGGACCGTAAAATCCGGATACAGCGGCTCAGGCTTCGACACGACGAAGGCGTCGTATATCTCGTTTGACGCGTCGAGGACTTCGGCTAAGTCAAAATACAGTGAATAATCGATCCATCTGAAGTCCAGCGAGGCATTCAGCGTTCCGCTGATGCGTTTCTCGATCTCGGCCTTCACCTTTTTCCAGTTCCGTGGCTCCGAGCCGGGAAAGAGGAACCTGAGAGCAGCATGTTCCAGCCGCCCGATTTCAGGCGGTTCGTCTCCGCCAGGATACAGGCCGTTATCGATGCGGTTTCTTTCGGTACAGCCAGGAAGCGAGAAAAGCATGAAAGCAGAGAAAAGCAATATGGCAATCATACCGACATACTGTCGCCGGTTCTTTCCCGGAATCATACCTGTTAACTGACACTCCTTTATGTATCGCTGCTAAATTATGTATTACTGACTAAACAATAATGGTTATTGTTCCATACATAATTATATATTTTCTTATGCGATCGGAGAGGAAAATTTTATTTTCGGGAGAAAATGCATAAATGATGCTGCAAAAAGAGTGAAAGAAACTGATGAAAAAATCAGTTTCTTTCACTCTCTCACAAGTCTGTTTATCACAGTCTGCGGTAAGGGATAACCGGGAACCCTCGTCTCGCTGCAGCACGGTCAAAATTGGTACGCTTTTACCTTGATAAGACAGCTTTGCAGCGATTAACCCATACACGTTACTAGCGAGTTTATGGGCGGTTTTATATTATTATACTCAAATAATCGAAAAGAAAACACCTTTTTTTTAAATCACTTATCCTTCAGTCTTTTCAGCGGTCCCTCATATGCAGCGATCAGCTTTGACATGGGTTCATCGCCCGAGAAAAAGTCATTGTAATTGGGATATTCTTCTGAAAGCCCAAGGTCGTCCATAAGCTTTCTCAGCCGCTTCGGACGTACCTCGCGGTTTTCGCCGTGGAAACTCGAGGCTGCACGCAACACTTTCTTTTCCTTTCCCCAGATGTTTCTTGTCATCTCATATACCTGCAGCGATCCGTTGCTTGTTTCGACTATGTAACCATAACGCTCCAGGGCGCTGATCAGTTCCTTGTATGTCACCGACCTGTAACTGTATGTCCGTTTTTCGGTGTTTTTCCTCAGGAATTCGGATATGATCCTCACTGCGTTGTCCGCATTTTTCTCCTTCAGCTCTTTTGAGCATGCGTATCTCTGGGGATCCCAGAGACCCCGGTATTCCGGGTCCTGGAAGTTGGTTGAGGCAACATCCAGGGTCAGCCTTTCTATTTTCGTTGCCTTGCATTTGACCATCCGGCCGTACAGCGTCAACTGGTAAAGCAGTATCAGCAATGCGGTCCGTTTGTTGCCGTCATGGAATGCATGGTTTTTGACGAGGCCAAAAAACAGTGTCGCGCAGATGTCCAGGGGCGTGGAATATTTCATATCATTCCCCGTCCCTACGATTTGCCTGCTTACCGCGGAATACAGCAAATCAGCGCTCCTGACGCCGCATAGTACGCCTTCTTCCGTTTTGCTGAAATAATCGCTTATCAGGTAATGGGCACGCAGAACATCATCGACGTTGATAAGCGGCGGGGTTATGTTCTCCAGGTCGGGCAGCTGTTTCCTGCTGTGAAGATAGTCTTCGTACAATTCTCTGGCTATGTTCTTCATATGGTTCTCCTTCTGACAGGCGAGATAAAGGATAACTAAATTATATCGAAAAATGTCGAATAATCAAGAAAAACGAATTATCATGCACTTACGGGAACCGGTCCGGTTGTTCAGACGTCATACAATATATATAAATAATGGCGCATATGACGATATATGTCGCTGAAAGACGCGTTCATTTATCTGTGCCCGGGGGAATGTATACATGATGCTTCTGCACATAAGCCTGGCACTGGGGATATTTTTCATACTGCTCTGGTGTTCCCAGCTTATTTTCTTCAGGCTCCATATGAACTGGACGTACCGCGTCATACCTTCGGACTGGCAGGATGAGGATACGGGCGTGTCCGTCATCCATCCCATAAAGGACCTGGACTTTGAGCTCGAGAGGAACCTTGAGTCGTGGTTCAGACAGAATTACACAGGTCCGGTGCAGCATATCTTCAGTTTCCAGGATCCCGACGACCCCGCGATACCTGTGGTGAAAAAGGTCATTGCCAACCATCCTGAGATCGACTGCCAGATAACTGTGAACCCGGTCATCCCGGGAATGAACGGCAAAAGTTCCAACATGGTTCACGGCATGAAACTTGCAAAGTACGGTATAGTCCTTTTTGGGGACAGCGATGCCAGAGTCAGACAGGATTTCATAGTCAAAATGGTAAGGCCGCTGAGAGACGAAAGGGTCGGGATGACGACCTGCGGGCAGGTCAATATGGGCGGCGCTGATTTCTGGACAAGATCCTTCACATTTGCGCAGAACAGCGTGACTGACTTCATATGGGCGTTCTTCACGAAACTGGGCGTCTGCCCAAGGGCGAACGGAGCGGCTTTCGCGATGCGGAAGAAACTGCTGCAGGAAATAGGCGGACCCGAAGCTTTCGGTAATTCGCTGCTGGACGACATGTATCTGGGAAGAACATTGCACAGGATGGGATACAGGCTTGTTCCCGGGCCTTTTACAGAATGCCATGTGGACAGGCTCGACAGGGAGAAATCCATAAACTACGCAAGAAGGATCGGCATCGGTGCAAAGGCACGCATAGCGGTGGTACTTCCGGCACTCATCCTGATGCTGTTCTGGTACTGGATCCTGTTCTTCCTCGGATGCATTACCGCAAATCCATTCGTGACGTATCTTTCCGTTGTGTACATGTCCCTCAGGGTAATACACGGGTTAATGATGAGATCATTGACAAACAACAAAATCATGCTGGTAGACGTCGTGATACCGTTGTTTTTCGATCTGTACGGCACCTTCTGCCTGCTGTTCCTGACCGGCAACCCGGACGTTACATGGAGAGGCGTCAGGTACACGGTCGGAAAGGGAGGTTTCATAGAGTCGGCTTTCATATGACTGCCTCCCGGCTGGGATTATATAATATTGACTGGTGGTAAAAAAGTTGATATGTTAATAGCAGTATGATTTAATATTTTACTGTATTAAAGTGCAAGTATCGTGGGCGGGAGATGAACCTGATGAATTCCAAGATCCGGGACGAATGGACCGACGGTCTGTTTGAGGCGATTTTGCTGCTGGAGAGCGTGGAGGAATGTTACAACTTTTTTGAGGACATTTGCACTGTTTCCGAAATAAAAGCTATGGCCCAGAGACTTGAAGTAGCCAAAATGCTGAAACAAGGTTATACTTATATAGATATAGCCAAAAAAACCGGAGCCAGCACTGCAACTATCAGCAGAGTCAACCGGTGCCTCGTGTACGGCGCCGACGGCTACAGGATGATACTTGAGAGGCTTGAGAAAAAGCACTCGGGCAGATCCAAAGGGGAACCCGGCGGCCCGGAAGGAAGTCAGAAGAAAAGCACGGGCGGTCCGGAATGAGGGAGATCCCGGGCAGGCTCCGGCCGATGCCTGTGGGAAAGGAAGATAGGTTTTGATCAGAGGTCTGTTCATAGGCTTTCTGATATTATCGGCACTTGCACCGAAGAGTGCCGAAATACGGATAGTCCAGATCATAAACATGGCAAATCTGCTGCCGGATCCGGCGGATACAGAGACTGCACGCGCAGACGGCCCAAGCGGCATTTCCAGGCAGGGCGGCTGCTGCGCCGGCAGAGAACTTGCCGGAACGGTATCGTCCATATACGGTCACAGAGAAATACCTGTCTGGGCGGAGCCTGTCAACATATACGACAGCATGTCCCGGTACGTTTATATAGGACAAAGCGAAAGTGTGCCGGTGCGCCCGGGTGAAGGATACTGCGCATCCGGCCTGTCACCTCCGTACTTGGCCTGCTGATGATCATTCATCAGGCTGTTTCCCATTGTAAAAAACCGAAGAATATTGAAAACCGGAGGTCGACATGTTTAAGAATTTAATGGAAAAAATTATCGGAACGTACAGCGACAGGGAATTGAAAAGAATAATGCCCATCGTTGACAAAATAGAGGCGCTGGAACCTGAAATGCAGGCACTTTCGGATGCGGAACTGCGGGCGAAGACCGATGAGTTCAGAAGAAGGCTGAAGGAAGGCCAGACGCTGGACGATATACTGCCCGAGGCATTCGCGGTGGTAAGGGAAGCTTCCGTCAGAGTGCTCGGGATGAGGCATTTCCGTGTGCAGCTCATAGGCGGCATCGTGCTCCACCAGGGGAGGATCGCCGAGATGAAGACCGGAGAGGGCAAAACGCTTGTGGCAACGCTGCCCCTCTATCTCAATGCCCTCGAGGGGAAGGGAGCCCACCTTGTAACGGTGAATGATTACCTTGCCAGGCGCGACAGCGAATGGATGGGCAAAATCTACAACTTCCTCGGGCTCAGTGTAGGCCTGATCGTGCACGGACTCGACAATGCGCAGAGGAAAAAGGCCTACGCCTGCGACATCACTTACGGTACGAACAACGAGTTCGGATTCGACTATCTCAGGGACAACATGGTCATATATAAGGAAGATATGGTCCAGAGAGACCTGCACTACGCCATCGTCGACGAAGTGGACAGCATACTGATAGATGAGGCAAGGACACCGCTCATCATTTCGGGCGCGGGCGACAAATCCACGGACCTGTATATAAAAGCGAACGCCTTCGTATCCAGGCTCAAGGCCAAGGTTTTCACCGAGACCGATGACAGGCAGGCGGATGACGATGTCGATGCGGACTATATCGTTGACGAGAAAGCTCATACGGCAACGCTTACGGAAAGAGGCGTCGCGAAGGCAGAGCAGTATTTTGGCGTGGAAAACCTGGCCGATCCTGAAAACCTGACTCTTTCCCACCATATAAACCAGGCGCTGAAAGCCCACGGCCTCATGAAGCGCGACAGGGAATATGTTGTCAAGGACGGAGAGGTCATCATCGTCGACGAGTTCACCGGAAGGCTCATGTTCGGCAGAAGGTACAGCGATGGCCTGCACCAGGCCATCGAGGCGAAGGAAGGCGTCAAGGTGGAAAGGGAAAGCAAAACGCTTGCCACCATCACGTTCCAGAACTTCTTCAGGATGTACCATAAGCTGGCCGGCATGACCGGTACTGCCCTCACCGAAGAGGAGGAATTCAGGGCGATCTACAAGCTGGACGTCATAGAGATCCCGACCAACAAGCCCATGATAAGGATAGATTACCCGGACTGTGTTTACAAGAACGAAGCCGGGAAATTCAGGGCAGTCATAAATGAAATCGAGGAAAGGCATAAAAAAGGCCAGCCGATACTTGTAGGCACGATATCCATCGAAAAGTCGGAACTGCTCAGCAGCATGCTGAAAAAGAAAGGCATACCCCACCAGGTGCTCAATGCAAAGTTCCATGAAAAAGAGGCGGAGATCATAGCGCAGGCCGGAAGGCTCGGAGCGGTCACTATAGCCACCAACATGGCCGGCAGGGGAACGGACATAATGCTCGGAGGAAACCCGGAATTCCTGGCGAAGCAGGAAATGAGGAAACAGGGGTATCCGGAGGAACTGATCAGCGAATGCACGAGCTTTGCTGT
>JAKOPX010000267.1 GCA_029778665.1 Bacillota bacterium
AGAAGTACGTGTCACAAAAGGAGATGCTCCTGCAATCCCGAAATGTTCAGTGCAGCACGCTGCTGCCTGACTTACCGGGCCCGTCCAGAGCCAACATGATGTGAAAAGGCCTCCCGACAGAAGGTCAGGAGGCTCCAACAGACACAAACGGATACTTATCAGCCATCCGACACACCCCCTATCTCTCGTAGAGTTACGGTGTTGATGCACAGGCAGGTCTTCTGGCTCAAGCGTCATCGCTCTGCCACCCTTCCCGGTTGCCCAGTGGTTATGTGACAGAACTCTTCTAATACAGCGGCGGGACCGCGCGGGATTCACACCCGACTTCCCTGTTCGAGCTTCCGCTCTGCACCGGCCTTGTGGCCGGATACCTGTACATGTATATTAAGTTTTTCATGACATCCAATAGTTTACACCATTACGTCACAGATTTCAACCGGAGATTTCCGGGATGGTTTCCCCGATAAACATATCACCCGGCTGCGCAGTTGTGTCAGCTAATTCGTGTGATATTTCCAGGTCTTATGGTTCAAGGATCCTTATCACATTGACGACCTCTTTGACAGACTTCATCGACTTCAGCCCGTCGATCCTTTCCGATAGGCTCGATTCCGTCATTTTGGAAGTCGTGAATGCCAGTTCATTATCGATACCTTTTATATCCGCATTGATATATTCCACATGACCGAATATCTTAGCGATATCAGCAGCCGCATCGGACCTGTCCCTGACTGCCGCCCTGACCAGGCACCTGGTGACGCTTTCGCCGAAAGGCACCATATTGTCAGTCTTCCTGCGCTGCCAGACCATTTTTGTACGCTCGTTATGCTTCACTATATCGATCACGTCAGCCACAACGGCGCTAGCCGTAGGCAGCTTGCCAGCGCCTCTTCCGTAGAACATGGCGTCCCCGATTGCGTCTCCGCTGACAACGATGGCGTTGAATACATCCTCGACGCCGGCAAGAGGGTGTTCCTTGCTTACGACTGCAGGCGATACGCGGGCAAAAATCCTGTCCCCTTCCCTCCTGCTGACCGCTATAAGCTTTATCACGGAGTTCATTGCATCCGCATACAGCATATCCGCAAGTGTTATCCCTGATATTCCCTCGGTATGGATCCTGCTGCAATCCACGTATTCATTGTACGCGATGGATGACAATATGGCGATTTTCCTGCAGGTATCATGCCCTTCTACGTCGGCGGTAGGATCCGCTTCGGCATAACCGTTCTGCTGCGCATTCCTCAGAGCTTCTTCGAAGCTGCAGTTTTCCCTCCGCATCTTTGTGAGTATATAGTTGGTGGTTCCGTTCAGTATTCCCGTGATGCCGTTTATGATGTTTGCGGCAAGGCACTGGCTCAGAGGCCGTATTATGGGTATGCCTCCGCCGACACTTGCTTCGAAGAGATAGCTCACGCCGTTGTCGGCCGCCAGTTTCAGAAGTTCGGGACCATGGACGGCAACAAG
>JAKOPX010000268.1 GCA_029778665.1 Bacillota bacterium
AAACTTCCTGTGCATACTACCTCCCAAATAAAAAAGGACGGTTTCAACAGTTGCCTCAGCCGCTGCGGAACCGTCCCTGTTCAGCTGTATCAGCGTTTTGCGGAATCGTTCTCCGGCAGCGCATCTTTCCTTGAAAGATTGATGCGTCCCTGCCTGTCTATATCCAGAACCTTGACAAGCATCTGGTCTCCGACTTTGCACACATCCTCGACTCTCGACACTCTCTTGTTGTCGAGCTTTGAGATGTGTACGAGCCCTTCCTTGCCAGGCGCGAATTCGACAAACGCGCCGAAATTCATGATTTTTGTGACCTTTCCGAGGAATACCTGGCCCGGCTGCACATCCTTCGCTATCGCCTCTATTATCGCCAGAGCACGTTTGCCGGACTGTTCATCCGGTGCAAAGACGAATACCCTGCCGTCATCCTCGATATCGATCTTTACTCCGGTCTCATCGATTATCCTGTTTATAACCTTTCCGCCAGGGCCGATGACTTCCCTGATCTTCTCAGGATCGATGTCCACCCTGTACAACTTGGGTGCATACGGTGAAAGCGACTTCCTGGGCTCGGATATAACAGGCAGCATGACTTCGTCGAGTATTTTCCAGCGGCCTTTTTTAGTGAGTTCCAGGGCCTGCTCGATGATCTCATATGAAAGCCCGTCCACCTTAATGTCCATCTGGATCGCAGTGATGCCTTTCTTCGTGCCTGCCACCTTGAAGTCCATATCGCCGAAGAAATCCTCGATGCCCTGTATATCCATGAAGGTAACGAACCTTTCAGGATTTTCCTCATCGATGACAAGGCCGCATGAAATACCTGCGACAGGCGCTTTAATCGGCACGCCTGCGTCCATGAGCGCGAGTGTGCTTCCGCATACGCTGCCCTGTGAAGTGGAACCGTTGGACATCAGTACTTCAGAAACCAGCCTGATGGCGTACGGGAATTCCTCTTCGCTCGGTATGACAGGCTCCAGCGCCCTTTCTGCAAGCGCGCCGTGCCCTATTTCCCTTCGGCCGGGGCCTCTTGAAGTTTTGGCTTCCCCTACGCTGAAACCGGGGAAGTTGTAGTGGTGCATGTACCTTTTTTCTTCCTCGAGGTCAACGCCGTCCAGCATCTGTACGTCGCTCATCGAGCCAAGAGTAGCCACGGTCAGCACCTGTGTCTGTCCTCTCTGGAAAAGGCCTGACCCATGGGCTCTCGGAAGCAGCGAAACAGCTGCGTGCATGGGCCTTATTTCGTCGAGTTTCCTGCCGTCTACCCGTTTGCCTTCATTGAGTATATATTCCCTGACTATTTTCCTTTCGATCTTGTACATTGCTTCCGCGATCTGCGAGTCACTATCGGGGAATGTCTCCGCAAGCTGCTGCTTCACTTCCTCGGTAAGGGCCGATACCCGTTCATCCCTGACAGCCTTGTCGTCGGTCAGAACGGCCTCGCGAAGCTTTGCGTAAGCAAGTTCATATACTGCATCGTACAGTTCCTTCGGAACTTTGGCGGACTGGTATTCAAACTTGGGCTTTCCTATTTCAGCAACTATGCCATTTATGAACCCGACGATCTTCTTGATCTCCTGGTGGCCTTTTTTGACCGCCTGCAGCAT
>JAKOPX010000269.1 GCA_029778665.1 Bacillota bacterium
ACTTACGCTTGCGCTGCACAAGGTATTCACGACTCCGCGGGACAAGATAATCTGGGATGTAGGGCATCAGTCATACGTACACAAGATAATCACAGGCCGCAGGGACAAGTTCGAAACATTGCGCCGGCTGGACGGAATATCCGGATTCCCGAAATGCAGCGAAAGCGAATATGACTGCTTTGATACGGGACACAGCAGCACCTCCGTGTCAGCTGCGCTGGGCTATGCCAGGGCCAGGGATCTGCTGAACGAGGATTATCATGTGGTAGCTGTCATAGGCGACGGAGCGATGACAGGCGGCATGGCCTTCGAAGCGCTGAATGACGTCGGGCGCTCTCCCAACAATATGATCATTGTACTTAATGATAACGGGATGTCCATAAGCAAAAATGTGGGCGGATTTTCAAAATATCTAAGCAAGATCAGGACCCAGCCGATCTATTACAAGGCCAGGGACGACTTCAACACATTCCTGCACAAGCTGCCGGCAATAGGCGAAAAAGCCGTGCGAGTACTGGACAGGGCCAAGGGAACGATAAAATACATAGTGACACCGGGCATAATTTTCGAGGAACTGGGTATCAGGTACCTTGGGCCTATAGATGGACACAACATCGCCGAACTGATAAAAGTTTTTTCGAATGCTAAAGGGATGAAAGGTCCCGTACTGATACATGTCAAGACACAAAAGGGAAGGGGATACGGTGCAGCGGAAAGCAAGCCGCAGGAATTCCACAGCATTTCGCCGTTTGAGATCGAAACCGGCGAGGTCAAGGCAAATAACGGCCCTACATATTCCGACATTTTTGGCCGTCGGCTGGTGGAACTGGCTGCCATGGAACCACGGCTGGTGGCGATCACTGCAGCAATGCCTCTCGGGACCGGGCTGGACAGGTTTTCGCAGATATATCCCGACAGGTTTTTTGACGTGGGCATTGCCGAACAGCATGCGGTAACATTTGCGGCGGGACTTGCAAAAGGCGGGCTGAAACCTGTCGTTGCCGTATATTCGACTTTCCTGCAGCGCTCATATGACCAGATCATCCACGATACTGCACTGCAGGATCTGCATGTGGTGTTTGCCATCGACAGGGCAGGACTTGTGGGGGAAGACGGTGAGACCCACCAGGGACTGTACGACCTGTCATACCTCAGCCACATTCCTAACATGACGATCGCTGCCCCGGCGGATTACCATGAATTCATACAGATGCTGGATTATGCAGTACTTCGTCACAACGGGCCTATCGCCATCAGGTATCCTCGCGGGACGGGGAAGGAAGCACTGGCTCAACCGGTCGATGTGGAACCCGGAAAAGGAGTCAGGATGGTCGAAGGTAAAGACGTCACAATTGCAGCGATCGGCAAGATGACGGAAACTGCGCTCCAGGCAGCTGATTTGCTGTCGGAAAGGGGCATACGGGCAGAAGTTATCAATGCCAGGTTCGTAAAACCGCTCGACGAACGGCTGATCCTCGACAGCGTACTGAAGACGCGTGCTTTGGTGACACTGGAGGACAACTGCATCCGGGGCGGATTCGGGAGCAGTATACTCGAAATGCTCATTTCAAACGGGCTTCAGATAAGAACGAAACTGTTCGGTTTTCCTGACAGACCGGTACCACACGGATCGATGGATGAGCTGTACAGGAAATACGGACTTGATCCTCATACTATAGCAGCGGAGACTGAAAGATTTCTTGAAAAGTGCGAATAAGACCGGTGGCCGGTTCGCGGCCCTGATGAGTCTGCGGCGGGAGGGTTTGCTTGGAGAAAGACAGGCCGGATAATCTGATGGTAAAGAAAGGGCTGTCCGACAGCGTCGAAAAGGCCAGGAGTCTGATAATGGCCGGACTTGTGTCCGTTAACGGCATAAAGGCGGACAAGGCAGGTGTGCAGTATCCTGTGGATGCCGACATCGTTCTTAAGGAAAACCAGGTTCCCTATGTAAGCAGGGGCGGACTGAAACTGGAAAAAGCCATCCGGGCTTTTGGCATCAGTCTTGACGGGAAGACGACCATGGATGTCGGAGCATCGACAGGCGGATTTACGGACTGCATGCTGAAAAACGGTGCCTCCAGGGTAGTCGCCGTTGATGTCGGTTACGGCCAGCTGGCATGGGTGCTGAGGAATGATGAGCGGGTCATCAATCTCGAGCGCACCAACATACGTTATCTCAAACCCGAAGATATCGGATTCAGGGTCGATTTCGCATCTGTGGACGTATCATTCATATCATTGAGGAAAGTGATCCCTCCTGTCAGGGAATTGCTGAAACCGGGGCTTGGCGAGATCGTCTGCCTGATAAAACCCCAGTTCGAGGCAGAGCGTGGACAGGTCGGCAGGCACGGCGTAGTGAGAGACATCACTGTCCATGAACAGGTCGCAAGGGAAGTGATTTCATTTGCGCTGAAGGCAGGATTCTTTTTCAAAGGTATGACCCATTCGCCCATTAAAGGACCCGAAGGGAATATCGAGTATCTGTGCTATCTGTCGCTGAAAGACGGCGCCTCCGGAATGGAGGAAATATTGCCGGCCATCGGCGATGCGGTCCGGAGGTCTCATATTGAATTGGGATAGCCTATCCGGTATAATGTAAGAGAATTGAAGCAAGCCGTGCTTGTCCTTCGGAGGTCCTGATGAAAAAAATCGGCATAATCACAAATGTGGATAAAGACAGGGATTTCGCCTATACCAGGCTTCTTGCCGAAAGCATAAAAAGGCACGGCGGGAGCCCGATGATGACGGATGTACTCTCCGAGGCGTCAAGCAGCGGAGTGCCCTGCGG
>JAKOPX010000270.1 GCA_029778665.1 Bacillota bacterium
TATGAACAGGTTCCTCCTGAACTCGCCTCTCCTTGCAGCCGCGTTTGCCTGCGGGATGTTCCTGAACAGGCAGAAGGCGTGCCCGACGGCCAGTTCAGCTGCCGCCATTATGTTGCTTTCCGGTGTGTTTACGACTATTATCCCCTTCCTGGTGCAGGTGCTCACATCTATGTTATCTATGCCGTTTCCGGCCCTGCCCACCACTTTCATGTTTTTGGCCCTTTCGAGCAGTTCGGCGTTCACCTTCGTGACGCTCCTGACGATGATGGAGTCATATTCTCCGATTATGTCGAGCAGTTCCTCCTGGGATATACCGTACCTGACATCCACCTCGTGACCCTTGTCCCTGAGGTGCTGGATGCCTTCATCCGCGATCCTTTCCGTTACGATTATCTTCATCTGTAAACCCTCCTTCCGGGACCAATGCGTGTCCCTTTGCCTCGAATATCATTGGATCGTACTCAGAACAGCCTCAGATCATCTTTGGTCCTGTTATCGCTCTCTGGTTGCCGTAAAGTTATCCTCCGGCTGTCCCTGGATCGTTGCTGATTTGCCCCTGTGCCTTTCATGCCTCATATATGTACTGTCATAACTGAGCTTTGTTATTAACCGTTGCCTTCCGCCGGATGCCGGCGCTGCCCTATGCGTTTTTTGGTCCGCATGCCGGCCCGGACTGCATCTGTCTGTCAGACGGCTATATAAGGCTGTCTATCAGCGACAGGAGTTCCTTTATTTCATCCGGCGTGGTATCGGCCATGTGTGCGATCCTGAATGTGACTTCCTTGAGCGAACCGTAGCCGTTGGAAATCATGTATCCGTGTTCGCCAAGCTTTTTGTTGAGATCTGCCACGCTTATGCCCCTGGTGTTCTTTACTGTGGTCAGCGTGACGGAAGCATATTTTTCTTCGGGGAACAGCGCGAATTTTTCCTTCGCCCATGCCCGGACGATCCCTGCCATTTCAAGATGGCGTGCGAACCTGTTTTCAAGGCCTTCTTCAAATATCCTGTCGAGCTGGTAATCCAGCGCGAACATGTGCGAAAGCGAA
>JAKOPX010000271.1 GCA_029778665.1 Bacillota bacterium
CGTACTGATGGAAACATCTCCATAGATCCTTTCTATTGCCTCGGCAAACAAAGGCGCGATCGACAGGGATGTGATCTTGTCCGTCGGCTTGTCTTCGGGAAGCGGTACAGTATTGAGCATTACCAGTTCCTTTATCGGCGAGTTTTCTATCCTTTCAAACGCCGGTCCGGACAGCACTCCATGGGTACAGCAGGCGTATACTTCCGTGGCGCCCATTTCAATCAGCGCTTCCGCCGCGTTTACGACAGTGCCTGCCGTGTCGATGAGGTCGTCTATGAGAACTACTCTCCTGTTCCTGATATCACCGATGACATTCATCACTTCACTGACATTTGCCTTCGGCCTTCTCTTGTCGATAATGGCTATCGGGATTTCGAGCCATTCGGCAAATTTCCTTGCGCGGGTCACGCTGCCAACATCAGGCGATACCGCCACCATGTCCTCGTGGTACGGGAATTTCTCCTGGAAATACTTCGCCAGCACCGGGACTCCGAGCAGATGATCGACCGGGATGTCGAAAAATCCCTGGAGCTGCGGCGTATGGAGGTCCATAGTCAGGACCCTGTCCGCTCCCGCGACTGTGATCAGGTTTGCTACCAGCTTGGCTGATATCGGGTCCCTTGCTTTCGCTTTTCTGTCCTGGCGGGCATAGCCGAAATAGGGAATGACCGCCGTTATCCTGCCGGCCGATGCCCTTTTAAGCGCATCGATCATGATCAGCAGTTCGACCAGGTTGTCATTTACGGGGGCACATGTGGACTGTATGACAAAAACATCGGAACCCCTGACGACCTCGCCTATATTTACGCAGGTTTCTCCGTCGCTGAATTTCCCGACTGTTGCCTGTCCCAGCGGCAGACCTATCCTTTCGGCGATCTCCCTTGCAAGCGGCAAATTGGAGTTCCCTGCGAAGATTTTGATATCCTTGCCGTGAACGTTCATATCCATGCTCCTTTTATCTGGTTGTTCTATTCAAATTCGTTACACACATCAACATACCGGATGACAACAACCTCCGCCAGTCAGCTGACCGGTTTCCTGTCAGCCGGGCGAAGGTGGACGGTTTTCTATATTCTCTTCGCTGGGCTCATTTCTGAAGTCTTTTGCCAAGTATGGACTCCAGCACCTCGAGCTGGGCCCGGTCATTGGCCCCGAGCACCTCGCTGCTGTCCGGCACTTTGTACACACCGACTTTAAGCCCCTTAGAAAGCATTATTTCCAAAGTGTCCGTCAGGTAATACTCACCCTGATCGTTGTCATTTTTTAAATGCTGCAATGCATCGGCCAGTTCCCTTGATTTGAAAATGTACATTCCGGAGTTTATTTCCCTGATTTCCCTTTCATCCGGATTTGCGTCCCTGTGCTCGACGATCCTCCTGAAACTGCCATCCGGATTCCTCACGATACGGCCGTACCCTGTGGGATCCTCCACCTCTGCAGAGATGACAACGGCATCGAGATTTTCGTCAAGGAGGCGTTCCATTGCATTTTTTATCGTGACAGAAGTGACAAGGGGCACATCGCCATAAAGGATCAGTATGTATCCCCCATCCTCCATATAGCGCCTGGCCTGCTGCACGGCGTGTCCTGTCCCAAGGCGCTGCTCCTGCATCACATACTCGGCCCTGTCTCCCATATACTCCATCACCTGCTCGGCCTTGTGGCCGACGATGATGATGCATTTCCCGACACCCGCATCGCGGGCAGCCTCATATACCCATTCGATCATGGGCTTTCCGCAGACATGATGCAGCACCTTGGCCTTATCCGATTTCATTCTTTTTCCCTCGCCTGCCGCGAGGATAAGCGCAGTAACATTCTCCATGGATGCTATTCCTTTCAGACCCGCATATATTATCACACTTTTGATACCGTATTTCAACTTTATAATAGCAAATTTATAATAGCAAAAAATAAAAAAAGACACTTCTCTCAAAGTGCCCTTTTTTTTGCACAGATCACTCTGCAGATGAATCAGCCGCTTCAGCCTGCCCGGCCGCCGAATTCTCCTGTCCTCCTGATGAAGCTGTCCTCTCTTCTGCAGTTGTTGCAATATATTTATCCAGGATCGCCTTCTGGATTTTCTCTCGTGTGGCAGCATTGATAGGATGTGCAATATCTTTGAATTCCCCGTCAGGGGTCTTCCTGCTGGGCATGGCAATGAACATACCGTTCTGGCTCTCTATAACTTTGATATCGTGCACCACGAACTCGTTATCAAAAGTTACCGATACGACCGCCTTCATTTTGCCCTCAACGTCGATTTTCCTGATGCGGACATCCGTGATTTCCATTTATGTTACCACCTTCCCAAAATAATGTGTAAATTATATATTCTATACAAAATGATATTTTCCTTCTTATTTGCCTCTCATTTGTTATTTTTGGCAATAATGATATTCGTCTGTCGTCACTCGGCGAAATATGTCCAAAACTCCCGTTTTTACCTTTCTTTTGCCATAAGGCGCTGGCTGGGCCTTATGTCGGTAATGCCCGCTGCCCCGTCGACACCATAAAGCGTCAGGAGCGAGAAACATTCGACCGGCAGCTTCCTTTCCGGCATGTATGTTTCTATTAGCACCCCTGCGCCGGTGACCTGGCAGTCGAATTCCCTTGCCAGTTCCAGGATACCTTTCAAAGTCCCGCCGCCCTTCATGAAGTCGTCGATGAAAAGCAGCCATGAGCCGCGCTTAAGTGAACGCATCGGAAGGACCATGGTCTGAATCCTTTCCAATGATCCTGAAACATAATTTATGTTCACAGATGCCCCGTCTGTCGCCTCGATATTGTGACGCGCTATCACAAGAGGTTTGCTGAGGTATGCCGCAGTCATGAAAGCAAGCGGTATGCCCTTTGTCTCGACAGTGATGACATAGTCGACAGGCTTGTCGTGGAAATACCCGGCAAAAGCCTTGCTTACCTCCGAAACCGTCCCCGGATCGTATATGGCATCGAGCATGTAAAGGTAGCCCCCCGGAAGTATCCTCTCCTTTTTGGAAAGTTCCGCGCTGAGCCTCCCAGCCAGTTTCAGCAATGCATCCCCCGACATTAGCGGAACGTAGCGCACACCGCCTGATGCGCCCGATATCGTTTCGATGGTGCCGGCCCCGGTCTTTTCCAGCGAACTGCGTATTATATCGATATCCTCACTTACCGAGGACTTCGCACAATTGAACATTTCAGTAAAATAGCCCAGTGTGAAAACCCTTCCGGGCGATTCGCACAGTATCCTCTGCAGTACCGATATCCTTTCGTTTCTGGGCAGCTTGTCCATATAATCACTCTCTTTCAGCCAAACCCGCGTCTTTAACAGTTTAGTACATTATATCACAGTTTTATGCGGGTTCATAAGGCATCACAGCACGGCTGAAATAAAAAACCGAGAAAAGAATAAAATAAAAATGAATGGAGCAGGATGCAGGCATGATATGCCAAATTCATGAAAAACGGCATATTATATGAGATAGCTGTCAATGCTTATGCCAGGATAGCCATTTTACTTTTGAATGTGTTTATTGTATCATGTATTTAGCTATATTTCACGATCAGGGAGTGTTAGGCTTGAAAACCGGCGGACTTTTAAGTTCCGGCAATATCAGAAGAGTGCATATGACAGGGATCGGCGGCATCAGCATGAGCGGGCTTGCCGAGATACTTGCATGCCAGGGGTACATAGTTACAGGATCGGACGAAAAACCGTCACCGGTCCTGCAAAAGCTCGAGAAAGCGGGAATCAGGGTAACCATAGGCCATTACGCTGAAAATGTGGCCGGAGCCGATCTGCTGGTATATACCGCGGCAGTCAGGCCCGACAATGCGGAACTCGTTGCTGCGTCCATGGCAGGGATCCCGTGCATAGACAGGGCTACGCTGCTGGGCGAGATCATGAAGCAGTATCCCATGAGTTTTGCGGTTTCCGGAACCCACGGCAAAACTACGACCACATCCATGATATCGTTGATCATGCTGGAGGAGGGCCTGGATCCGACGGTCCATATCGGCGGCGTGCTCGCTGCGATCGGCGGAAGCACAAGGATAGGCAGCAGCGAATTCTTCGTGACTGAAGCCTGCGAATATACGGGCAGTTTTCTTAAATTCTATCCGCGTGTGGCTGTCATCCTGAATGTTGACTATGATCATGTGGATTGTTTCAGGAACCTGGATGATGTCAGGCAGGCATTCCACAGTTTTGCCGAACATGTTCCCGAAGACGGGCATATCATAGTGAACGGCGATGACGAAACGGCTGTCGGCGCGCTCAGCGGGATTTCGTGCGAAATAACGACATTCGGCATAAAGGACGCTCACAATACATGGAGCGCTTCAGACATAGAATTCGACGACATGGGATGCGCATCATACACACTGCTCCACATGGGCAAGCCCGTCACGGTAATAAAACTGAAGGTACCGGGGCTGCATAATGTAAGCAATTCACTTGCAGCGATCGCCGCGAGCAGCCTGGCAGGATGCAGTATTTCTTCAGCCTCAAAGGCATTGCTCAAATTCACCGGCACATGCAGGAGATTTGAAATAAAGGGAGTAAGCGACGGCGTGACGGTCGTGGACGACTATGCCCATCATCCGTCAGAGATCGCAGCAACATTGAAGGCCGCTTCCAGATACAGCCATTCACGCATATGGTGCGTATTCCAGCCCCATACATATTCAAGGACGAAGAGCCTGATGGACGACTTCAGCAAATCATTCGACGATGCCGATTTCGTCATACTTACCGACATATATGCGGCACGCGAGACCGACACCGGGGAAGTGAACTCATCGATGCTCGCGGAAAAAATAGCCCTTAACGGGAAGACTGCGGTTTATATCAAGGATTTTGAGGGCATCGTGGAACTTCTTGACAAAAACGTGAAGTCCGGTGACCTGGTCATCACTATGGGAGCAGGAGACGTTTACAGGATCGGGGACATGTTCCTCGAATCCAGGAAAAAGCTCGCGGTAAGCTAGCGGCATCCGTCTGTGTACAGATCAGTCAAAAGCTTTCATCGGATAAAAAGACTTCCCTCGCCGGGAAGTCTTTTACTGCTTACAGGAAAGTCTTTCACTTCTTCACCGATGTCATTGCAAAACGGATCTCGCCCTCTGCTGCCGTTTTGTCGTCCACGGTCGCCCTGACCTTTGCCTTGACTACGCCCATCTTTGAAGATAGTATCTCGGCCTCGAGGCGGAGCACATCTCCCGGCACGACCTGCTTTTTGAACTTCATCTCATCGATGCTGGCGAACACCCCGAGCTTCGTTTCGCCGTCCTGGCCTCCGGCCTGCGCAGCTTCCGCATTCGCGGCGATCCCTGCCGTCTGTGCAAGCGCTTCCACTATCAGCACTCCCGGCATGATCGGATAATCCGGGAAATGCCCCTGGAAAAACGGTTCGTTGGCCGTAACATTTTTGATGCCGACCGCCCTCTTCCCGGGCTCAAGCTCGATGATCCTGTCCACCAGCAAAAACGGGTACCTGTGCGGGATTATCTTCCTGATATCAAGATTCGTCAGCATATATACACCTCATTCGTCCGTATTTTCATTATCTGATTGCTCGTCTTTCTGATCATCAGGCTCCGTTCCGCCTGACTTGTCATAGTTCTCCAGTTCACTGCAGCCCTCTATCATCCCGGGCAGTATCTGTTTGATGAAATACTGCACACTGACAAGGCTGGATCCTGCAAGTCTTTGGACAATCGAATGGAACTTGTCGACGAAGGGATGGAGATTGTTCAGCTTCACTTCATTTATGCATTCCACTATGGCGTCGATGTAGTCGGCGCACCTTAGGATCTCACCTTCCAGCGTGCTGTCCTTCCCGTCGAAGAGTATTTCCCTGTAGATGCTTTTATATGGTTCTTCGATACTGGCAAGCAGATTTTCCTCGACGATCTCCTTTTCAAGCGCGCTCAGCATGTCTCTCAGCTGCGCATTCTTGTATTTGACCGTGCTTATGATGTCGCCCGTCATTGCTTCTACCACGTCATGGTTGAGCAATTTTCTGAAAAGCCTGCACCAGTCCACCTTATTGCCGTTCTGTTCCTCGATCAAAGCCAGCATCTGCCCTATCTGCGCAACGAAAAAGGAATGCTCGCTTACAGTAGCCCTCTGGTGCATAAAGTCTGTGGACCAGCGGCCCATATTATTCAGCTTCCGCACGGTCATCAGGTAATTGTGCAGTCCCATGGCACCCTCCACTTTTGCAGTGCGGTTTGGTTCCCATATAAAAGCAGCTAACCGGCCTGCATGTATCTCTTTATATTATTATATCTTACTATATCAGGCTGAAGACTGCAAATATGGCATTTCATGTTTATGGTCAAACGCAGCGGCCGATGTGGTATAATCATTACCGTACATTTCCGACATCAGGAGCGTGCTGCATGAGCAGTTTGAGGTACATAAGGGATCTGTTGCACAGGAACAGGTACAGGTACTTTTGGGTGTAATTTTTCTGCTGTGTGTCGACACGTTGCAGCTTATCATGCCGAAAATACTGGAATCCGCCACAGACTCGCTGGAAGGCGGAACGCTGACAAGAAAAAGCCTGGCGGTCCATGCCGCCGCGCTGCTGCTGGTTTCCGTTGGAATAGCAGTATTCCGGTTCCTTTTCAGATACACTCTTTACGGCGTATCGAGATCCATAGAACATTCATTCAGGAACAGGCTCTACGCCCATTTGCAGAAGCTTTCGGCCAATTATTTCAACACGCATAAAACCGGGGACATCATGGCGCATGTGACCAATGACATGAACAACGTAACGATGGCCACGGGACAGGGAGTCATATTTGCAGTGGACTGTCTGCTCATGCCGGCAGCTTCACTCGTGATGATGCTGCAGACGGGCGGTTTCAGGCTGACTGCAGCCAGCTTCGCCCCGATCCTTATCCTGGGCGTTTTGGTATTTTCATATATGAAGATCATGCAAAGCACCGTCCAGAGGCAGCAGGAAGCTTTTTCGAACCTGACGGAGGCTGCCAGGGAAAACTTTTCGGGGATAAGGGTCATCAAATCGTTTGTACAGGAAAAACACCGGACGGAACATTTTGAACGCATAAACGAGGCAAACAGGCGGGCCAACCTCAGGTTCACAAGACTGATGAGCCTGATGTTCCCGAGCGTGATGCTGATATCATCGCTTTCCTTCGTCATAGCGCTCTGGTACGGAGGCATGCTCGTAATCGAAGGCTCGGTCTCGCTCGGCGGATTCGTGGCGTTCAACAGCTACCTCGGAATGCTGATCTGGCCTATCACCGCCCTTGGATGGGTTGCGAACATATTCAAGCGCGGTTCTGTCTCTCTCGGCCGCATAAATGCTCTTATGGACGAAAAGCCGGAAATAGCTGACAGACCCGGAGCCGTCCCGCTGGTGATCCCCGGGGCCGCAAACAGCGCCGGAAAAACCAAAGCCATCGAGTTCAGGAACCTGACATTCAGCTATCCGGGCAGCAGCGAGCCCGTGCTGAAAGATATAAGCTTCTCGGTTGACCATGGAAAAACCCTGGCCATAGTCGGCAGGACCGGCAGCGGCAAGTCGACGCTGGTGAACCTGATTCCGAGGATTTTGCCGGCACCGGAGGGCACCCTGTTCATATACGGCAGGGATATAAACGACATATCACTGTCATCGCTGCGGAGCAATGTAGGATGTGTGCCGCAGGACACGTTCCTGTTCTCGGATACGATAAGGAACAATATCGACTTTTACAGGGGCTTCAGTGCGGAAGAAACGGAAAAGGCCGCAAAAACTGCACGCCTCTACGACGATATAATGGAATTCCCACGCAAATTCGACACAGTCGTAGGTGAGAGAGGCGTCACGCTGTCCGGAGGCCAGAAACAGCGGACGGCCATCGCCCGGGCAATAATAGGATCGCCTCCGATACTGATACTGGATGACTGCCTGTCAGCAGTCGATACCAGGACGGAGGAGGCCATCCTTCGTGAACTGAAGTCGATAATGGAACAGCGCACCTGTATCATCGTGTCCCACAGGGTGTCAGCTGTCAAAGATGCAGACGAGATCATCGTCCTCGATGAGGGAAGGATCATCGAAAGGGGTACCCATGAGTCCCTGATCGGACAGAAAGGGTATTACCACGACCTGTACACCAGGCAGCTCCTGGCAGATGAAATAGAGGAGGCGGAGTAGCATGGCTGATGACAATGGCAGAGACGAGACCGGTTTTGCTGAAGAAGAGCTCCAGGTCAAAGTATATGATTTCCGCCTGCTGAAAAGGCTGCTGGGTTTTGCAGCCCATTACTGGTACCTGTTCGTATTGGCGGCAGTACTGCTGTTCGCGTCGACAGCCGCTGACCTTGCAAGGCCTTACCTGATCGGTGTTGCCATCGATGATTTTATAAAAGAAGGCGACGCCGCGTCATTGGGAAGGACAGGCATGTATTTCCTGCTGCTCGTTATCTCGGGCTTCATTTTCAACCTGCTCCAGATATACGTGCTGAGCTACGCCGGCCAGTCCATCATATTCAACATCAGGCAGAGACTTTTCGAGCACATGCAGAAACTGCCCCTCTCATATTTCGACAAAAACCCTGTTGGCAGGCTCGTCACCCGCGTGACGAACGACACGGAAGCGCTGAACGAAGTGTACACAAATGTGCTGGTCACATTGCTGAAGGACTTAGCCATACTGGCAGGCGTCGTTGTGATAATGTTCAGGCTGGATGTGACCATGACGCTGGTATCACTTGCTATAATGCCGGCTGTGATAGCGCTGACGGTGTTTTTCAGGCGAAGGATAAGAAAAGTGTACAGGAATGTCAGGACATCACTGGCAAGGATCAATGCTGCAATATCCGAGAACATTTCGGGAATGCGTGTAATCCAGATGTTCAACAGGGAAAAGGAAAACTTCGAGAGGTTCGACAAGACCGGCCGGGAATACTACAGGGCGGTCATGAGCGAGATCGTGACATTCGGCCTGTTCCGCCCTGCCGTGGAAATGATGTCGTACATAGCCCTCTCGCTGCTGATATGGTTCGGCGGCCTCGAAGTGCTTGACGGCACACTGCAGTTCGGCATCCTATATGCATTCGTCAATTACATCAGCATGTTTTTCCATCCGATCAATGACCTTGCCGAGAAGTACAACATCCTGCAGGCGTCAATGGCGGCTGCCGAAAGGATATTCCTCATACTGGACACTCCGGCCGAAGAGGATTCCGGCATGCTCAGCATCCCTGATGACTTCAGAGGCGAGATCGAATTCAGGAACGTATGGTTCGCATATAACGAAGATGACTGGGTCCTGCGCGATGTCAGCTTCACGGTGCCTGCAGGCAAAACCGTCGCGATCGTCGGCGCCACGGGTGCAGGCAAAACCTCTATAATCAACCTCCTCAGCAGGCTGTATGAAATACAGAAAGGTGAGATCCTCATAGACGGCATAAACATAAGGGACATCCGGAAAGATGACCTGCGGAGGCTGACAGGGGTCGTGCTCCAGGATGTGTTCCTGTTCAGCGGCAAACTGAAGGACAATATCCGGCTCAATGAGGAAAGCATAACCGACGGGAAGGTACAGGAAGCCGCCAGGTACGTCAATGCCGACGAATTCATAAGCAGGCTCCCCAATGGATATGATACGGAAGTAATGGAGCGGGGATCCACGTTTTCCGCCGGCCAGAGGCAGTTGCTCGCTTTTGCGAGAGCGCTTGCATTCGACCCCAAAATACTGGTGCTGGACGAGGCAACTTCAAATATCGATACGGAAACCGAAATGCTTATACAGGACGCCCTCGCCAGGCTTACCAGGAACCGCACCACCATCGTGATCGCCCACAGGCTTTCGACGATCCAGCATGCGGACAGGATAATAGTACTGCACAAGGGCAGGGTCAGGGAGTCAGGCACCCACCAGGAACTCCTGGCCAAGCGCGGCATGTACTACTCGCTGTACCAACTGCAGTATCAGAAGCAGGAACCCTCTTTCTTCCAGTGAGCGCCTCCATTGACATGTGTTTACATTTATGTTAGCATATATTCAGATAAGACAACGGCAGACGGGAGGAAGACATTTCGCATCAAGTCCTGCGAAGTGTCTTCTTATGTTTGTTTTTTGTTTGTAAAAAATTTGAAAGGGAGATGGAGATGAAAAAAACGGCACTGTCCGAAAGGATGTACAGGCTCCTGGCCGACCACATCGCAGAAATAGAAAGGGAAAAGGAACCGATACTCAAGAGCCTTTTTTCAGAAAACGCACAAACTGCGATGCAAAGCGAAGCATTTTTCAGGGAATATACAGATAAACTGGAGAAGTACCTGAAAAATGCAGAAGTAAGAAAAGACGCCGCTGACGCGTGTCCTTTTTCCATAATCGGAAGCGTGGTGCAGATAAGGGACCTCGAGGATTCAGAAATCATCAATTGCCGGATAGTGCTGCCCTATGCCGGTAAATCCACCGGCGGCCTGTTTGACGCATCCTGTCTGTCACCGATGGGGCAGGCACTTCTGCTCAATCCTCCCGGAAGCATCGTGACCGTCAGTACTCCGGCCGGACAGATCAGGTATGAGATAATCAGCATTTCGGTCGATGACCTGGATATAGGGGAAAGCGATCTCAGCTATTACATCAACAGGCCAAAAGCGGCACTGGCCGATTAGCAGAAACAGCCAGCGGCCGGCATCATACCGTAAACCGGCACACATGCGCATAATAAGCCTCCCGCACAAATCATGGCGGGAGGCTTTCAATTTGTCCTCAGTTATTGGTTCCCCGTTATTGGTCCTTTGCTGTTTGACTGCCAGTTTTTTATTATCTGTCAACTGTCCCCAGGATCTGTCTGGTCCTCTGTTTCCCCGGTCACCCGGCTGATCGGCCATAGTTCCTTTATCATCTCAGCAAAAGGCTTCTAAGGCTGTCCCTTATTATCTGCCTGCCGCTCCCGTAGATCGAGAAGCAAAACAGTACGTCTTCTATCCCTTCTTCATTTATCAGTTTCTTTGCGTCGAATTCCAGGCTCCCCTCGTTATTGAAGCCCTTTGGATCAATCACGTAAATAAGCGAATAGTTATGTACGAGGAACGGTACCAGCGCGCTGCCGTATGAATCCTTGATCACAAGCAGTTTGCGCCCGTTGGGGTTGTCCGTGTCGATCCTCTCTATGCGCTGGTCTCCCCATGCAAAACAGGAATACTTGTATGCCCCGAGACTGTTGAAGTTGGTATTGATGATGCTGTCAACCTTATACGAATTTTTCAGGTTCCCCATTTTGTACAGCGTGAGCTGGTGTCCGACCTTCGGGATGTAATAATCCAGTTTTTCAGGGTTGTTCTTAAGCCTCGAAGCCTGCGGCATCTTGTATATCTGTGCATACAGCCCGCCCAGGAACGGTTCGTA
>JAKOPX010000272.1 GCA_029778665.1 Bacillota bacterium
AACGCTTTCCGGGGGCCAGAAGCAGAGGATAGCCATAATCCGCGCGCTGGCAATGAACCCGAAAGTGATACTTTTCGATGAACCTACCTCCGCGCTGGATCCGGAAATGGTGAAGGAAGTGCTGGACCTGATAAAACAGCTTGCTGCAGAGGGCATGACCATGGTGATCGTGACCCATGAGATGGGCTTTGCGAGAGAGGTAGCAACAAGAGTGCTGTTTATGGATGATGGCCAGATACTTGAAGAGAACACACCTGACCAGTTTTTCACCAATCCGCAGAACCCGAGGGCAAAGGAATTTTTGTCAAAGGTTCTGTGATCGTGAATATCTGCCCAGGGTTTCAAGGATCCTGTTTTCAAGAAAGGAACTAAAATCGGGCCAGGATACGCTGATCGAAGAAGCAGGAATAAACCCGCCTGCCATGGATTTGTGTCCTCCTCCGCTGCCGAATCCATCAAGGAATTCAACGATCAGCTTTCCGGCATCATAATAGTCGGTTTCATTTCTGACTGAAAACTTGACGCCTTCTTTTCTCCTGGAATACACTATCGACAGTTCGACTTCCCCGAGCGACATGATAAAATCCGATATAGTACCAAGGAGAGAATCGGGACAGTCATTTCCGATGAACGCAATACCTATGTTTCCATGTATCTTTATGTTATTTATGGCATTGCTGTATGCAGACAGATCGCTGAACCGGAGTTTGTTGATCTGGATCAGGTTCAGCAGATCAGTATCTGCAGCTTTGAAAAGCATGTAGAACATATCCAGGTCAAGTTCACTGACCCCCCTTGACAAATCAAGGGTGTCTGTCTTTATCCCGTAAAGAAGGGCGGTGGCGACGTCTTTCGGGACTTCTGCACCGTTTTCAACAAAATACTCTGCGATGATGGATGAACATGCACCTACCTGCGGACGTATATCTTCAAATATATAATCTGCTTTCTGGAATACTGGATGATGGTCTATAGAGGCTATCTTTCCGGTGATAAAATCCGTTATATTGGAATTGCCCTTCTGTGAATCTACGAGGACTATATAATCGTTTTCAGTAATATCATGTATGTCTTTTATCTTTTTCAGCGATATATCAAGGAGTTCGACCATCCTGCTGGTACTGTTTTTTTCTATTTCGCCGTTATAGCATATATCCGCATGGATCCCCGCTTTCCGCAGCAGATACTGAAGACCGAAGGCACTGCCTATCGAATCGGGGTCAGGGGAGTTGTGCATTTGGATAAATGTCCTCTGTGTGCCCGATGCCAAAATGTCGATAAGCTTCCGTAGTTTGGTTTCCTTGTTGACCAGTGTGTTATTCATTATCCGCACCGTCTCAGAAATATTATTGAAATTTTTTAATATTGTATCACCTGCAACAGCATTTATTCAAGCATCTTTACAGCAACTGGATCAGCATCATCATCAGCGGCAGTGTCACTATGGAAGCCAGGGTAGTGAAAACGACGACGCGGGACGCAAACACAGAATCGCCGTCATACAGTTCCGCGAAAATGGTCGTGGTTGCCGCTACCGGCATGGCGACCAGCAAAACGCAGATGGTCATCAGCATTTCAGACAGGCCGATCAGCCTCAGTGCCGCGTATGCGAGCAGCGGCATCAGTATAAGC
>JAKOPX010000273.1 GCA_029778665.1 Bacillota bacterium
ATCGTGATCCCTGAGGATCTCATCGCCGGACTGTGGGACGACAGGGATATTTCCGTCCAGGATAGCTGAAGCTGTCGTGCCGCCCAGGTCCATGTTCCTGAGCAGGTCGTTTTCCAGCAGGTATGTGCTTTTTGTTATCTCTTTTATAGCCCTTTCATAGCCTTCCCGGCATGTGTCGATGCTTAAAGGCTCTCCGGTTTTTCTGTCCCACGCCTTGCTGTCATCGAATATGCCTGTTCTGGCCATCTCGAATACCTTTTGGTCATCGATGAAGGAACCCTTGAGCAGGTAGGTCTGGGAAGCGACAAAACCTGATTCTGCCTGGAGCAGGTCATGGCCGAACATGACCAGGTTTTTGCCAGATATCCCCAGCTGGTTCAGGATCGTCGGCATGAAATCCACCTGGCCTCCTACAGTATCTACCGTTTCATGTATGCCTGAGCCCGGGATGTGTATTATCAGCGGGACATTCAGCATCTCGCCGTAGGTATAGTCACTTCCAAGGAGAGCCTTCACCCGTGCGGCAGATTCATGCTTGCAGTCTATGCCGTAATGGTCACCGTAAAGTGCTATTACCGAATTTTCGTACAGCCCATGTTCTTTAAGGCTTTCTATGAACTCACCGATCGCTTCGTCTGTATAGTGGACCGCCTGGATGTAATCCCCGAACAAAGTGTCTTCGTCTTCCGGCAGCAAATCGATCTTCTGATGCGAAGAAGGCAGTTTAAAGGGAACATGGGACGTCAGCGTAATGATGAAACTGTAAAAAGGCTGCTCGGTCTCCTTCAGAATGCTGACTGCCTGCCTGAAGAAGGACTTGTCCGAAAGGCCGTAACCGATTTTCTCGTCGATGACAAGATCTTCCTCGCCTACGAACACGTCGAAACCCTGACCGGGGTACGCCTTTTCCCTGTTCCAGAAAGACTTTTTATAGCCGTGGAGTGCAATCGTCCTGTAGCCATTTTCTTTCAGGACCCAGGGGAGGCCGTAAAACCGGTTGC
>JAKOPX010000274.1 GCA_029778665.1 Bacillota bacterium
AAGCTCGTCAGCATACCGTTTCATATTTGGAAGTCCCATACCTGCGCCGAAGCCCATTTCCCTGATCTCATCCGATGCTGTCGTATATCCCTCCTGCATGGCCAGTTCCAGGTCTTCGATGCCGGGACCGCTGTCTATGATGCGTATTACGATTTTGTCGGCGTCGATGGTGACATCGGCTCTGCCTCCGCCGCCATGGATAACTGCGTTGATTTCGGCTTCATACATCGATATTGCAGCTTTTTTTATCCTGGCAGGATCGATACCAAGCTGGACCAGTATCTTCTTCACGCTGCTTGAGGCTTCTCCTGCATGCGCAAGATCGTCCCCCGGTATTTCGTAATGCAGATCCATCCTGCTTTTTTCCAACTGTCAGACACCCTTTCCTGTAAGTCCGGCGCTGTATAGCTTGCCGCATGCAATAAACATGGGCTCGCAGGTGGTCAGCACTGCAATACCTTTTTCTTCAGCCATCCTGACTATGTCATTCCCGGGAACTTTACCCCTCACGAATACTACCGCCCTGATATCCATCATTTCAGCGGTCCTTATTACCTGCGGTGAGATAAGGCCGGTCAGCAACAGCACGTTCTCCTTAACGAAAGCCATGACATCGCTCATCAGATCCGAACCGCAGGCGGACATGATATCGATATCGCTGTCACTGCAAGTCAGTATCTCGGCATCAAGGATTTTTGCAATCTCATGTAGTTTCATACGATTGTCCCTTCATACAAGATTTTATATTTGTACTATATAATTATATCAGTTACTGTCCTGTGCTGCCAGTGTGCATTGCAATACTCCCGGACCAGCGTAAAAAAACACATTCGCCCGTCCCCGGACGAATGTGTCCTCATACCTGGTGCAACTCCAAATGCGCTTTTTCCAAAAAGCTTTACTTAACTTCAGTTCCTGAACATTGTCATAAGCTGTATGTAATACCGGTGGTTTCCAAATCGATACTATCGTCTTCCACGGCATTCTTTATTGCCTCTTCCGGTACCACTATCTCAAAATCGCCGTTGTAATCGCTGTATTCAGCCGTAAGTCTCATGTCGATGGTCGTACGCACTCCGTCTTCCTCTGTCTCGCCGTACATCTCCATCGATAAGGTTTTCAACAGGTATGTATCCTTGTCGAACACGAATTTCATGGAATACCATTCAGGTTGCATACCGCTTTCGTCCAACCCCAGCGAACCAGCCTGCTGCATGTATGCTCCGCTGAATATGTCCATGAAATTGGTGTTGCCGACCAGCACCAGTTCATCTTCATTCTCGCTCTCCGCGATTGTCAGGCATGCCAACAGTTTTTCATCATCTTCCATCCGGACGGAGTCCGAATTCGTTTCGAATATCCTGTCGTATTCCTCAGGAGTGTACGTTTTCTTTTTCCACGTGCCGGTCAGAATGTCTGGGGCATAGTATACATTGTCCTTGTAGTAGCCCTCCTGCTCGATATTGAAGCCAAGGAAATCAAATACCATGCCAATATACATTGCCTTGGATTTCTTGTCGACGGCGGTATCCACGCTGATCCCCATGGTGGTCTTCATCGTTCCGACTGTTATATCGCCGGTAAGCTCCATTTTCATCCGGTTTTTCGTCACTTTGTTGCTGGCTTCATTCGATTTTACAATGATTTCCCTTACAGCGTCATAGTTTTTCTGATCGACTATAAGTACCGTGTTTGTTTCTCCTACCCATGCGACCTTTTTGCCCAGGGCTTCCGCCACGAACCAGAGCGGTATATATGTCCTGTTTTTGTAAATTACCGGCGCCACGTCGAGTACCAGCTTCTCGCCGTTGACATATGCTTCGGTCTTTCCGATGGTAAGCTCTATCCTGGTCTCTCCGTAAATAACGGTCACATACTGCTCCTGCCTGTACATGATGTGGTCGTCGTCATTGGGCACTCCGAGTGCTGTGACAAGCTCCCTCAGTGGCAGCAAAGTCCTTCCGCCGGCAGCGATCGGGACATCTTTGAAAGTGGCGGGTGATCCTTCAAGAATGATCTTCCTGTCCGGCACTTCTACTATTGTCGGAGCACCGCCGGATCCACCCGTACCTGCAGCAAACACTGCGCCAGACAGCATCATGAATGCTGTCAGTCCTGCAATCAGCGCGATGACTATTTTTTTCGGGGTCATCCTACCCGCTAACAGATTTCTCATGATACTCTCCTTCTTATCATTTTACCATATAATGTTTATGTGCCCATAAATATGTACCAGATTATATCATAGATGCTATATCCAGTCAATACAAGAAGTTTCGTATGGTCGTGTCAACTTGTTTTAGGTTTTGCGTTACTGTCTGCCCCTCTTTTTGGGCAAGGATCATATAGCAAATCCATTATCTCGTATGGATCTAAGTGTCCGTGTCAGCAGAGTTACTTTTCCGCTATTCAGCAGTGTTATGTTATGTATCAGCTCTCTTGAGGCATCCTTGTACACTTTTGTTGCTTTGCTCAATACTTTCTTCGTCACCTTGTAGGAGTCTTTAGACTTCCTAATATGCTTTGCTTC
>JAKOPX010000275.1 GCA_029778665.1 Bacillota bacterium
ACCATGTCCTTGTAGATTGGCCCGGATGCAATGATATCCTCCCCGTAAGCAATCCTGTACGCGGCAAGTGCGAGCCTTTTTGCCACCGTGATCTTGTCCAGCGGATGTATATCGTTCCATTCACCGGCATCTATCGCCGACGCCATACCGGCACCGGGCAATGACAGCGCTTTGAGCTGCTGTTCCCTGAGCCGTGCCCACTGGCTGTCGCCCGGCTCGCTCGCAGGCCTCTGCCAGTTGTGGAGCTGTACGTACAGGAACGGGAGGTTGTCGTTCCCCCATGCCTTTCTCCAGTCCCTGACCATCTTTCTGAACAGGCCGGAATATCTTCCTGGCACAAACGTGTTCGCTTCGCCCTGGTACCACGCCACGCCCCTGATCACAAAATCGTGCAGGGGCGCTATCATGCCGTTGTACAGCCCGGCAGGCTTCCAGTTGAAAAACGTGATTTCAGGCATCGGGTTTTCCATCCTGGCACCGATCCTGTATTTCCATCTGCCGGCAAGATCGATGATCTCGCCATCTGCTTCGATCGTGTATGGCTTATCCTCGACGAATCCGCCGTCTCCCGAATTGCTGATCACCCTTACTGTAATAGTGTTTTCTCCTTCCTTTGTCAGTCCGGGCGGTATAATGTATTTTCTCGGCGGGTAGCGGTATGGGACGGCTCCCACCTGGACTCCGTTTACATAAGCAACGTCGCTGTCTATGATGGTCCCGAGCCTCAGCACCGCCTCCTTACCTGCTGCTCCTGCAGGAAGTGTGAACGTCTTCCTGAGCCATATTGAACCGTAAAAATTTCTCAAGCCTGCATCTTCCCAACTCGTCGGGATATTTACGTCATCCCAGCCCGATATGTCGATCTCTCCGCTGTATAAAGGCTCTCCGTTACTGCCGAGGCCTTCGTCGAGCATGTCCAGTTGTCTCAGCCATTGGGTCACGGCCGCCTCGTCACGCCTTTTTGTCCCATCAACATATGCATCATCCTTGCACCTGGCCAGTTCCTCCAGGCTGTCCGGCCAGTCTGCAAGCGAATCCTCGCTCATCCAGGCTTCTATGGGAGACCCTCCGACGCTCGCATTGATTATCCCGACGGGGATATCGTATTTTTTATGTAGTTCGGCGGCAAAAAACAGCGCAACAGCCGAAAATAGCATAACCTTGTCAGGTGCGTCGCAGCGGATCCAGCTGCCGCCTTCCAGTTCATCATGTTTCTTTTTGAAATCATACCGTTCAGGAACATTGAAATACCTGATCATGCTGCTGCACGCTCCGGTGATTTCCTTCCCGAACTTGTCGGCCAGCCTGATAACGGGCGTCTGCATATTCGACTGCCCGGAGCAAAGCCATACATCGCCGGCAAGTATGTCTTTCACGGTTATTTGCTGCGCTGTTTCCGAAGCGTTTCCGGCGCCTGTTTCCGCACAGGGGTTCATTCCTGCACATGCTTTTGCTTCAATGTCTGCTCCGCCTCTGCTTTTTCCGGTATTATTTACAGCACTTACCACAAGGGTATACGGGCCACCGGCCTTCACCGGCTGCAGCAGGACTTCCCATCTTCCGTCTGCGCCTGCCGTACACTCATGAACCTGCCCGGTGCATTCTCCTGAAGCGCTGCCGACAGCCGCACCATCACTCATCATGCCGTCGGTACATGCATCTATGCTATTCCGGCCAGTTTCCTCTGCAGGGCCGGCAGCCGTACCGCCAGCCACCGTGTTCTCCTGTATCCCCGGGATCAGCTTCACGGTGACCCTGTCTCCGGCGCCTGCCCAGCCCCAGATTTTGAATTCCCTGTCCCTCTGCAGTACCATTCTGTCGCTTATCAGGCACGGAAGCCGCAATTTGCCGCAAGACATATGTATTTCACGCCCTTTCATGAAAATTCCGTTTCCGGCGAATATGATCAACAGAAGATGTATGTTTGATTTTCCCGCTATCTCTATAATCCGCCTGTTGCCGGATAATGTCAATATCCGTACAGGCGCACTTTTAATTTCCCGGAATAAATGATAACATTTATACAGCAGCAGATAACCGTTTGCGCTTTGATTATCCTGATGACCGGAGGGCTCTGCAGACATATCTACAGGATACTGCTGGTAGAAGATGATGCCGTCATCTCAAATGTCATCCGCGAATATCTCAGCCGCTGGGGTTATGCAGTCCACTGCGTCGAAGATTTCAACGACGTTCTCGGCTGTTTTGCCAGGATCGGGCCCCAGCTGGTGCTGATGGATATATCGCTCCCGTTTTACAACGGTTACCACTGGTGCAGGGAGATCCGCAAACTGTCCCGCACGCCGGTCATGTTCATCTCTTCGGCCTCGGACAACATGAACATCATAATGGCGGTAAACATGGGCGGCGATGATTACATCCGGAAGCCCTTCGACCTGGAAGTCCTGCGTGCCAAGATAGAGGCGCTGCTTCGCCGGACTTACGCGTACAGCGGGCAGACCGCATGGCTCGAACACAAAGGTGTGCTGTTCAACACCCTTGACGGGACGATAATGTACCAGGGGAAGAAAATCGAGCTCACAAAGAATGAATTCAGGATAATGCAGCTGCTTTTTGAGAATATCGGGAAAACGGTTACAAGGGAAACCATAATGAAGCGGCTGTGGGACGACGACTGTTTTGTCGATGACAACACTCTCACAGTGAACATGAACAGGCTGCGCAAGAAGCTTGAAGAAGCCTCGATCAGGGATTTCATCCATACGAAGAAAGGACTGGGCTACCTGATCGAAAGCGATTGACGGCTGCCAGCCCCGGGGTGATTGCAATGAAAAATACCGACCTGGATCATCCAGGCAATGCAATGACCAATAGACCGTACACATCAGCCGACGGAACGGAAGGAAACATGCCGGAAGATAATACGCCGGAAAGCGAAATTCCGAAAGGCAGGCTTCCGCTGCATTCGCTCCTGTCCGGGTACATCCACGAAAAGCGCAGGGCTGTCGCTGTTTTGCTTGCCGGTATGCTCCTGTTTTTCACCGTCTGCCTGCTGTATCACCTGGAAAACCTGGCTGAACTGTTGTATGCATTTTTCCTCTGGGCTTTTATAACGCTGTGTTTCGCGATTTTCGATTTTGTACGATATATCAGGAGGTACGAGGCATTCCGCGCAGCCATCGAAAACACGGAAAACCTGGCTGAACTGCTGCCCCCTCCTTCAGGGCTGATGGACCGGCAGTACCACAGTATCATCGAAAAACTGACGGACGACCTGAGGCAGCTCCGGTCCGAAATGAGCCTGAAAGACGCCGACATGAACGACTATTATTCAATGTGGGCCCACCAGGTCAAGGTCCCCATATCCGCCATGAGGCTGCTTCTGCAGAACGTCGGCGAAGGAGGCGGCACCCTGTGCGATGTAAGCGTCCGGGGAACCGGCGGCGCATACGGCAGAAAAAACGGTGAAGCCGGCAGCAAGGAAACCAGCAGAACACACAGCCGGGAAACCGGCGGTGCGGACATCCTGGAGCCCAGCGGATCAAGCATTCGGGAAACAGGCGGGAACACCAGCCTGAATAATCACGTCATCAAACTGCTGTCCGAAGA